>NZ_JASAUT010000064.1:0-44666 GCF_029952935.1 Bradyrhizobium sp. Mp19
GCCACGCAAAAAAATGCCTGACACTGGCCTCCACCCGCGCACGCCCGATTGCGCAAAGCCCTCGCAAGCGGGAGAGGGAGCGCAGCTCCTTCGCGGCTGCTACGCAACTCTGTCTCATCAATGCTCTATTGACCCTTCCGAGATGCCCGATCACAACCGCCTCCCCGACCAGCTCCGCGCCGATCTGCGCCTGGTGTTCGTCGGCACCGCAGCGAGCACGCGGTCAGCCGCCGTCGGGCATTATTACGCGCATCCCGGCAACCGGTTCTGGCGCGCGCTGCACGAGGCCGGCATCACGCCGCGGCGCTATCGGCCGGATGAGTTCGCCGCGCTACTCGCGCTGGGCATCGGCTTCACCGATCTCTCCAAGACCGGCGCCGGGATGGATCACGAGATCAACAGGCAATCGTTCGACGTGGTGGGCTTCCGGGCGAAGATCGAGACCTATCGGCCGAGCACCGTCGCCTTCACCAGCAGGAAGGCGGCCAGCCTGTTTTACAACAGGCCGACCAGCGCGCTCGTGCTCGGCCGGCAGCCGCGCATGAGCGGTTTTCCCGAGGTGTTCGTGCTGCCGTCGCCATCAGGCGCGGCGTCCGGGCATTGGACCTTACAGCCGTGGCGCGAGCTCGCCGAGTGGATCACCGAATCGTAGGATGGGTAGAGCCAACGGGTCCGCGCAAAGCGCGGCCCGATGATAAACTCCGCGAAACCCATCATCTCTCCCGGCGTACCGAGGTCGATGGGTTTCGCTTCGCTCTACCCATCCTACGAGATCGCTACGAGACCGCCCCTTATTCCTTCAACGTGATCGCAAGCCCGCTGAGGTCGACATTGGCCATCAGGCCGACCTGCTTGCCGCTCAGTTCGAGCACCGCGCCGTTCGGGTTGGTCAACAAGATGCCGCGCACGCCGGCGCCGAGCGCAACGCCCATGCCCGCCGCGGCATAGACGCCGTTGATGTCCTGCGGACGGCGGATGTTGCGCACCCGCCCCTGCAACGTGGTCTGCGAGCCGCCGAACACGAGGCCATAGTCCAGCCCGCCGGCGGTGAGCCCATAGGTCTGGCCGTGGAACGTCATGACACCCTTGCCGGCGGAGCCGCCGAACACCCAGCCGCCCTTGAAGATCACGAGCGTCACCGCGCCCTCGTCAGCCAGGGCGGCGGACGTTCCGGTGAGCAGCGCCAGCGCGAGCAGCGCGGCGCGGGCGACGGATGGCAATCTCATGGGAGTTCTCCGGACGAAGTGAGAGCGAATCGCGGCAACCCAACCGACCGGCGGCACCACTGAAATGCCGCGAAACATGCGGGATTGCGCTTGTTCCTGATGGTGCGGAGTCTATCATCGCCTCCGCAGCCGCGCGACCATTGGCGCATGCGCGCCCACCGCTTTGCCGGACCGCTGAGGAGTTTGCGCAACAGGGATCTGCACCGATGCACGATTTCACCCCACTTTCCGGCCTCGCCGGCGGCGCGCTGATCGGGCTTGCCGCGGCGCTCTTGATGCTGCTGACCGGGCGAATCGCCGGGGTCACCGGCATCGTCGGCGGCGCGCTGCAGGCCGATACCGCCGACCGTAGCGCCGATCGTTCCTGGCGCATCGCGTTCATCGCGGGACTGATCGCAGCACCCCTGATTGCGGCACTGTTCGGCGCGCCGCTGCCGCGGCCGGCGATGAATGCGAGCCTTGTGGTGGTCGCGATCGCCGGACTGCTGGTCGGGTTCGGCACAAGGTTGGGCAATGGCTGCACCTCGGGCCACGGCGTCTGCGGCTTTGCGCGGCTATCCGGCCGTTCGATTGCGGCAACATGCATCTTCATGCTGACGGCGATCGCGACGGTCGCAATCGTCAGGCACGGGATCGGAGGCTAGCGATGCCGGTGCTTGCCAGTTTTGTCTGCGGCCTGATCTTCGGCGCGGGGCTTCTGATCTCCGGCATGACCGATCCGCAGAAGGTGCTCGGCTTCCTCGATCTGTTCGGCGCGTGGGACGCGACGCTCGCCTTCGTGATGGCGGGCGCGGTTGCGGTTGCAGCAACCGGCTTTGCGGTCGCACGGCGGCGCGCCGCGCCCGCCTTCTCGGCGCGCTTCCTCTGGCCCGACCGCCGTGACATCGATGCGCCGCTGGTTGCCGGCGCGGTGCTGTTCGGCATCGGCTGGGGCCTCGTCGGCATCTGCCCCGGGCCGGCACTGGTCAATCTCGCCGGCCTCTCGCTGCCGATCGTGGTCTTCGTTGTCGCGATGCTCGCAGGCATGATCGGCCAGAATCTCTTCGGCAGGAATCTTTGGCGCCGGCGTGCAGCGGCGCCGCGCGCCATCGAAACTTCTCCCCTTCCATCTCACGCAGACGGGTGACCCAATGACTGAAAAGACAGCTATCAAGCACTTCCCTCCTCCGCCCGGCGTCCAGGCGCCGCCACTCTCGTTCGGCGCCCGCGTCGGCGATTTGTTGTTCATTTCCGGCATTCCCGGCTTCGACGCCAATCGCGAGCTGCCCGACGGCTTCGAGGCGCAGTTCGCCAATGTCGTGACCAATTTCAAGCGCGTGCTGAATGAAGCGGGCGCGACGATGCGCGATCTCGTCAAGGTCAACGTGCTGCTGACGCGCGCCAGCGACGTCGCGACGATGAACGCGCTGTATGCCGGCGCGTTCGGCCCCGCCCCCTACCCCGCGCGCACCACCTGCGTGGTGGTGGCGCTGCCCAATCCGAAGATGCTGATCGAGATCGAGGGCGTGGCACACGTGAAGGGGTGACAACTCTCTCCGTCATTCCCCGATGCGCAATTGCGCATCTGAGGGTGTGCCACTTGCGCGAGCCCGGAATCCTCAGGCCACGCAGCGTGTAGCGAAATGGATTCCGGGTTCTCGCTTCGCGAGCCCCGGAATGACGAGTGGAGAGAGCGGCGAAACGAAATGCAAAGCTCGGGCAGATCATGTTGCGAGAATGTCGAAGTTTGATCCACTGCCCGTGCAACATATTCAGTGTCGTCCCGGCGAAGGCCGGGACCCATAACCACAAATCTCAATTGGTTTGCGAAGCTGGAGCTACAGCGCGCTTCAACAATGCAGCCCTGTGGTTATGGGTCCCGGCTTTCGCCGGGACGACGACGTGGAGAGAGCTGCGCTTCAATCCCGGCCCCAGCTACGCAGACATTCGCTAAAACAACGACCCCTGCCCGTCGTCCTCCCGCGCAGTCGCCTTTCTTGGCGCGGCCTTCTTCGGCGCCGGCGCGTCCTCCGCGGCGATCTCCTCCGCCGTCATCGGCAGCAGCAATTGCGCATCATCGTTGGCGACGGCGTTGACGCGCATCGTCACCTGGTGCCAGGCGAACTCGCCGACCTCGGGACCCTTCAGTATCGGCATCACGTCGTCGACATCATTCGGCAGGCAGTCGAGCCAGCGCGTGAATTGCTCGGGCCTGATCGTGACCGGCACGCGGTGATGCAATTGCGCGAGATCGGGGCTGGCCGGCGCAGTGACGATCGCAACCGTGTCCTGCTCCTCGCCGTTCGGCCCCATCCAGGTCTCGGCGAGCGCGGCGAAGGCGAGCGGGTGGCCGTCGCGGCGATGGATGAAGAACGGCCGCTTGCGGCCGCCGGCATCTTGCCATTCGTAGTAGCCGTCGGCCGGGATCAGCGCGCGGCGCCGCTTGATCGCATTCTTGAAGGCGGGCTTCTCGCGCACCGTCTCGGAGCGCGCGTTGATCAGGAGCGAGAAGGTCCTGGGGTCCTTGACCCAGGACGGGATCAGGCCCCAGCGCATCAACTGAAAATGCCGGCCGCCATTCTGCAGCAGCACCACCGGGATCGGCTGGGTCGGCGCAACATTATACCGTGGCGGAAAATTCGGCTGCTCGATATAGCCGAACATTTCGCGCAAGGCCGCCGGCGGCGAGGTAATGACAAAGCGTCCGCACATTTGCCGTCCAGAATGGTATCCGTTTATTCTGCCTTAACTTGGACCGTTAAAGACTGCGATCAATGACCTCAACGGCCGCCATAGCGGGCTCTTCCCCGCGACCGACGTACCCCGACGAGGCGCGGGCGGCGCTGTTGCGCGCCGCCAACATCAATCCCCGCACCGGGCTTGCCACCGACTACCTCAATCACTTCAACGAAGCCATCATGCTGCTGGAGATGGTCCCGGACCTGCCGGAATGCGCCAGCGATTTCCTCGAATGGCAGCCCCTGTCCTATGCCGAGCATTTCACCGCGTCCAATTTCCGGGCGCGCGATCTCGCGATCGAGGCCTATGAGACCGCGGATACCGCAATCCGGGCCGAATTCGACCAGCTCACCGACAGCATGACGAAGATCCTGACCGAGGTCGGGGCGGCGATGCGGCAATTGCAGCAGGACAAGAGCCGGATCGTGCTCGCGGAGCAGGCGATCGTCTGGGTCAAGCCGCTGGTGATGCAGACCGCCGGCATCATCAACGGCGCCGCGGAGGCCGATGTCGACAGCATCATGGCGGGCGCCTGAGATATCGGGCATGATGGCCTTCACAACCGGCTGCCAATCACCTTGACCTCTCCCGAACCTCCGATCCGCCCGCAGCTCGCCGTGTCCGGCGTGATTTTCCGTGACGGCAAGGTGCTGCTGGTGCGCCGCGCCCGTTCGCCGGGCAAGGGCTTCTATTCGCTGCCCGGGGGCCGGGTCGAGTTTGGCGAAACGCTGCACACCGCCCTGTACCGGGAGATCGACGAGGAGACCGGCCTCAAGGTCGAGATCGTCGGCCTTGCCGGCTGGCGCGAGGTGCTGCCGACCGGCCCCGGAGGCGGGCACTATCTGATCATGACCTTCGCCGCGCGCTGGGCATCCCGCGAGCCCGTGCTGAACGACGAGCACGACGATTTCAAATGGCTGGCGCCGGAGGAGATCGGCGACCTCAAGGTCACTGGCGGACTGCATGAGGTCATTGCGGCCGCCCGGCGGCTGGTTTGAGGCCCGTTTTGGCGGCTTTGGCGGGCCCTGCCGCCTTGCCTCGGGCGCATTGAGGGGGCATACCACCGCCATTCCGGAACCCCTGATGATCAGAGCCTTTCTCGCCGTTGTGATCCTGATGTCGGCATGCCTTGCGACGCCCGCCCGGGCGCAGGACGCGGCTGCGCCGTTCGACGGCGATTTGCAGCGGCTGGCCGAGATCCTCGGCGCCCTGCACTATCTGCGCGGCATCTGCGGCTCCAACGAGGGCGCCAAATGGCGCAACGAGATGCAGGCGCTGATCGATGCCGAGACCCCCTCCGGCGACCGCCGCGCCCGCATGATCGCGGGCTTCAACCGCGGCTATAACGGCTTCCAGCAGACCTACCGGACCTGCACGCCCGCGGCCACGGTTGCGATCCGCCGCTACATCGAGGAGGGCTCGAAAATCTCCCGCGACCTGACGGCCCGCTATGCCAACTGAACGGGCGATCTTCTTCGACCTCGACGGCACCCTGACCGACCCGAAGCCCGGTATCACCGGTTCGATCCAGTACGCGCTGGAAAAGCTCGGCCGGCCGGTTCCCTCGCAGGATGACCTGACCTGGTGCATCGGGCCGCCGCTCAGGGCGAGCTTTGCGATGCTGCTCGGCGGCGAGGAACTCGCCGATCGCGCGGTCGAGCTCTACCGCGAAAGGTTCGGCGATGTCGGGCTGTTCGAGAACGCGGTCTATCCCGATATCGCGGAAGTGCTGGCCGAGCTGCGCCGGCGGCCGGGCCGGATGTTCGTGGCAACCTCGAAGCCGCATGTGTTCGCGACGCGGATCGTCGCGCATTTCGGCCTCGGCGGCTATTTCGACCACGTGTTCGGCTCGGAGTTCGACGGAACCCGGGTCAACAAGGTCGACCTGCTCGGCTATGCGCTGGCGCAGACCGGGGCCGATCCGGCCAAATCCCTGATGATCGGCGATCGCAGCCACGACGTGATCGGGGCGAATCGAAACGGCATCCGGGCGGTCGGCGTCACCTATGGCTACGGCACGCCGGAGGAGCTGACCGAGGCCGGCGCCAGCCATCTGTGCGCCACGCCGCGCGCGGTGCTCGACCATATCCACAGCTCATTCGGCTGATCGAGGCCCGGATATCCGGAATTCCCCTTTAAATGCCGAGGCGGCCGTTAACCTTTTCGAAAGATGTGGGCTAGGCGGTACCCGCATGCGTGATACATCTCGCGGGTCGCAGTGGTTCGCTCCTCGGACCGCGCGCATCCATTTTGCAGAGTTTCATGCGCCATCCAGCGTCCTTCCCCCATCACCAAGACCCGCGGCCCGACCATGAGCAGAAACAGGCCGCGCTGGGCTACCTGAACGAGGCCTGGGCTGAAGCGCGTCACGACGGCGTCGATGGCGACTGCCTCGCGCAGGCGAGCCTGTTTGCGGCGCTCGCCGAGCTCGTCGGCACCTATGGCGAGGACGCGGTGGCGAAATTCGCCGAGGGCCTCGCCGCGCGCGTGCGCAACGGCGAGTTCTCGCTGGCATTGGCCAGGCAGTAATCCGGCAAAGCGTTTTCGAGCGAAGTGGGCACCGGTTCGCGTAAAGAAAACGCGTCAAACAAGAATCTAGCGCACTTGATGCGCTAGGCCTTCAGCGTCTCGAGGAACCGGACCGGTTCACCGGTGGACGGTGTCGTGACTTCGCCCTGCCACATCACCCGCCGGCCGCGCACGAAGGTGCCGACCGGCCAGCCCTGCACCCGCACGCCGTCATAGGGCGTCCAGGCGGCGCGCGAGGCGATCCATTTGTTGGTGATGGTCTCGCTGCGCTTCAGGTCGACGATGGTGAAGTCGGCATCGTAACCCGCCGCGATGCGGCCCTTGCAGGCGATGTTGAACAGGCGCGCGGGCCCCGCGCTGGTGAGATCGACGAACCGCTGTAGCGACAGCCGCCCGGCATTGACGTGATCGAGCATCAGCGGCACCAGAGTCTGCACGCCGGTCATGCCCGATGGCGAGGCCGGATAGGTCTTGGCCTTCTCCTCCAGCGTATGCGGCGCGTGGTCCGAGCCGAGCACATCGATAATGCCCTGCTCGATGCCGTACCAGATGCCGGCGCGGTGATCGGCCGAGCGCACCGGCGGGTTCATCTGGGCCAGCGTGCCGAGCCGCTCGTAGCACTCCGGCGCGGCCATGGTGAGGTGGTGCGGCGTCGCCTCGCAGGACGCGACATCCTTGTGGTCGCGCAGGTACAGAATCTCTTCCTTGGTCGAGATGTGCAGCACGTGGATGCGCTTGCCGGTCTCGCGCGCCAGATTGACCAGGCGCTCGGTCGCCATCAGCGCGGCGGTCTCGTCGCGCCACACCGGATGCGAGCGGGGATCGCCCTCGATCCGCAGCGGCTTGCGCTCGTTGAGGCGGTATTCGTCCTCGGCGTGGAACGCGGCGCGGCGCCGGATCACCTGGAAGATCCGCCGCAGGCTTTCGTCGTCCTCGACCAAGAGCGCGCCGGTGGAGGAGCCGATGAACACCTTGACGCCGGCGCAGCCCGGGGCGCGCTCGAGCTCCGGCAGATCCCGCACGTTCTCGCGGGTGCCGCCGATGAAGAACGCGAAATCGCAATGCATGCGATGGCGGCCGCGCTCGATCTTGTCGGTGAACGCCGCTTCCGTGACCGTCAGCGGATTGGTATTCGGCATCTCGAACACGGCGGTGACCCCGCCCATCACGGCGCTGCGCGAGCCGGTCTCGAGGTCTTCCTTCTGGGTCAGCCCGGGCTCGCGGAAATGCACCTGGGTGTCCATCACGCCGGGCAGGATGTGCAAGCCCTTGCAGTCGATCACCTCGCCGGCCGAAGCCCGGCTGAGCGAGCCGATCGCGGCGATGCGGCCACCCGCGATACCGATATCGCGCACGCCCTCGCCGTCCTGATTGACCACGGTGCCGGATTTTAGAATGGTGTCAAAATGCTGATTCATCGGTCCTCGACGCCCGCTTTCGGCTGTCGCGCGGGCCTTGTTCGGCGCACTCTAGCGCCTTAGCTTGGCAGGGGATATCGCGGCCTGCGCGTTTCCCAAGGAACTTGGAAAAAGAGCCAATTTTGCGAATGAAAGCAGCGTTTCTTCCAGATCGGGGCGTGGTCAAGGTCTCTGGCGAGGACGCCCGCAACTTCCTCAACGGCCTCATCACCGCCGACATCGCCGAGTTGCGCGCGGGACAGGCCCGGTTTGGCGCGCTGCTGACGCCGCAGGGCAAGATCATCGTCGATTTCCTGATCACCGAGATACCCTCAGGCCATGGCGGCGGCTTTTTGATCGACGCACCGCGCGCGCTCGCCAAGGGCCTCGCCGACAAGCTCGGCTTCTACAAGCTGCGCGCCAAGGTCGTGGTCGAGAACCTTTCCGACAGCCTCGGCGTGCTTGCCGCCTGGGATGGCGAGCCGGCGGCGACACCGGATCTCGCGTTCGCCGATCCGCGCAACGCAGCGCTCGGCTGGCGCATCCTGATCCCGGAAGATTTGAAGCAGAAGCTCGCTGAGCTGATCGGTGCCGACCTCGTCGATAGCAGCGCCTATGAGGCGCATCGGATCGCCACCGGAGTGCCGCGCGGCGGGCTCGACTTCATGTATGGCGACGCCTTCCCGCACGAGACCAACATGGACCGCCTCAACGGCGTCGATTTCGACAAGGGCTGCTATGTCGGCCAGGAGGTGGTGTCGCGCATGCAGCACCGCGGCACGGCGCGCACCCGCACGGTGAAGATCGTCCTAGACGGCCCCGCGCCTGAGGCCGGCGCAACGATCCTGGCCGGCGACAAGCAGGTCGGCACCATCGGCTCGACCGCCGGCGAGAAAGGTCTCGCGCTGGTCCGCATCGACCGTGTCGCCGACGCGCTCGACGCCGGGCTAGCGCTGACCGCGGGCGGGCTGTCGCTTCACCTTGCCGAACCTGACGCCGTCCGCATCACACCCAAGCACACCGTCGCATGAGCCGTACCGCGCAACTGCATCCCGATGGCAAGACACGATGCCCCTGGCCGGGCGAGGATGCGTTCTACGTCGCCTATCACGACAATGAATGGGGCGTGCCGGAATATGACGACCGCGCGCTCTATGAAAAGCTGATCCTCGACGGCTTCCAGGCCGGCCTGTCCTGGATCACGATCCTGCGCAAGCGCGAGAACTTCCGCAAAGCCTTCGACGATTTCCAGCCCGAGAAGATCGCGCGCTACACCGACAAGAAGGTGCATGCGCTGATGAACGACGCCGGCATCGTCCGCAACCGCGCCAAGATCGAAGGCACGGTGGCGAGCGCCAAGTCCTATCTCGAGATCATGGAGAAAGGCCCCGGCTTCTCGAAATTCCTGTGGGATTTCGTCGACGGCAAGCCGAAGGTCAACCAGTTCAAGACCACCGCGAGCGTGCCGGCGTCGACGCCGGTCTCGATCAAGGTCTCCAAGGAGCTCGGCGCGCGCGGCTTCAAGTTCGTCGGCCCCACCATCGTCTACGCCTTCATGCAGGCGACCGGCATGGTCAACGACCACCTCGTCACCTGCTTCTGCCACGAGAGCTGCGGCGGCAAGCTCCGCACACCGCGGCTCAAGAAGAAATGACTGCGCGCAAATCGACGGAGACAACCCGCGCCTGGCAGCGGATGTTGTCCGGACGCCGGCTGGACCTGCTCGATCCGTCACCGCTCGATATCGAGATCGTCGACATCGCGCACGGGTTGGCGCGGGTCGCGCGCTGGAATGGCCAGACCAGCGGCGCGCACATCTTCTCGGTGGCGCAGCATACGTTGCTGGTCGAAGCGGTGATGCGCCAGCAGATGCCGCGCGTCGACATCAGCCATCGTCTCGCCGCACTGCTGCATGACGCGCCCGAATATGTCATCGGCGACATGATCTCGCCGTTCAAGGCGGTGCTGTCAGGCGAATACAAGGTGGTGGAGAAGCGGCTGTTGTCGGCGATCCATGTCCGCTTCGGCCTGCCCGCCGTGCTGGCGGACGAAATCACCCAGCAGATCAAGGCCGCCGATCGCGGCGCCGCGTATCTGGAGGCGACGCATCTGGCGGGATTTTCACAAGCCGAGGCGAAGCGGCTGTTCGGCCGCGATCCGGAACTGCCCGAAGCGACCGAGCGCGACTATCTGACGCCGTGGACCGCAGCGCGGGCCGAAAAGCAGTTCCTCGAACGCTTCAAGGCATTGCACGCGTCGTAGGAGCGGCACCCGTGCCGCGGTTGCGCCGCAAAACGAAGAATCGGCATGGCACCCCCGCCTTTGCCCACTCGGGAGCAGCCGTTATAATCCGGTACACCCGATAGAAGGACCATCATGCTTCACGTCTGCTCGCTTGCCGCACTCTCCGACACGGTTCGCGCCACTGGCGCCAGCCATGTGCTGACCGTGATGGCCAATGTCGACCAGGTTCAGCGGCCGCCCTCCGTGCTGCCGGCCAACCACCTGAAAGTGTCGATGGACGACATCATCGAACAGATGGACGGGTTCGTTGCGCCCAACGAGACGCATATCGAGAAGGTGCTGAGCTTCGTGCGCGGCTGGGATCGCCAAGCACCGATGGTGGTGCATTGCTACGCCGGCATCAGCCGCTCGACCGCGAGCGCATTTGCCACGGTCTGCGCGCTCAACCCGCACCGCGACGAAATGTCCATCGCCCGGATGATCCGCGAGGCCTCGCCGATCGCGGCCCCCAACCGGCTGATCGTCAGCCTCGCCGACAAGGCGCTGGGACGCGAGGGCCGTATGCTGCGTGCACTCGACGCGATGGGTCCCGGCAGCATGAGCGTCGAAGGCCGGCCTTTCCACATCGATCTGGACTAAGCGCGGCCGGTCACGCCCGATCGCTTGAACTTCCGGTCCTCCTCACTGCACTACTAGGTTGCGACGGGCCGCCGGCTGGCCAAGTCCGGCGCGTCCTGCCGGAGGCCCGATGTTCGATTCGCCGTTCGACTTCCTGACGCTGGTCCTCGCCATCGTCGCCATCATTTTCGCGCGCAAGGCGCTGGGCCGAATCGACCTGCTGCAGCGACGCCTGGATGCGATCGAGGCCGCGGGCGGCGGCGCCGTGCGGACGGTCGTGCCGCCGCCGCTGGCCCCGCTGCAGGAGTTCGAGCAACCGCTGCCGACGGCGCCTTCCGCCGCGCCGCCACCGCTCCCGGAGGCTGCTCCCGGCGAGCCGGCCGCGCAGAGCGAGCCAGCCGCGGACGCTGCAGGCGCCGCACCGCCGCCCCTGCCGGAGCCGCCAGCTCCGCCGCAGCCGGCGCCCGGCTTCGAGGAGACGCTCGGCACGCGCTGGGTGGTTTGGATCGGCGGCCTGACGCTCGCGCTCGGCGGCTTCTTCATGGTGCGCTATTCGATCGAGGCCGGGTTGCTCGGCCCCGGCGTTCGCACGATGCTCGGCGGATTGTTTGCGCTGGCGCTGCTCGGCGCCGGTGAATGGACCAGGCGCCAGGAAAGCATCTCCAATATCGCGGCGCTGCCGATCGCCAACATCCCGGCGATCCTCACCGCGGCCGGCACCGCGGTGGCATTCGCCACCGTCTACGCCGCCTATGCGCTGTACGACTTCCTCGCGCCGGCAACCGCCTTCATCCTGCTCGGCATGGTCGCGCTCGGCACGCTGGCGGCCGCGCTGCTGCACGGACCCGCGCTGGCCGGGCTCGGCATCGTCGGCGCCTTCGTCACGCCGCTCCTGGTGTCGTCAGACAAACCCGACTTCTGGTCGCTCTACATCTACCTCGCCATCGTCACGGCGGCGGCGTTCGGCCTCGCGCGCATCCGGCTGTGGCGCTGGCTCGCGGTCACGACGATCGCCTTCGCGCTGCTGTGGACCTTCCCATGCCTGGCGTGCGGGCCCGAGATGATCGCGCCGCACGTCTTCCATGTGATCGCAGGCTTCGTGCTGGCGGCGCTGCTCGTGGTCTGCGGCTTCATGTTCGGTCCCGACGGCGATGGCGAGGAGATCGAGCCGATCTCCTCGGGCTCGCTCGCCGCCTATCTGCTTGGCGCGATGCTGATCGTGCTCAACAGCGCCCACGCCGACACCGCGATGATCGGCTTTGCGCTGCTGACGGCCGCAAGCCTCTTTGTCGCCTGGCGCGCGCCCGCCGCCGCCGGAGCGATCGGCGCGGCATCGGTGTTCGTCTTCATCGTGTTCGGCGAATGGGCCGTGCGCCGCAACGTCGACATGCTGGTGCTGCCGGGCGGCGCGATCCCCGGCATCGGCCCGTCCGCGACCGATGGCTCGGTCTCGCTGCATCTCGTCACCGCGGCGATTTTCGCAGCCGCCTTCGGCATCGCCGGCTTCCTCGCGCAACTGCGTTTTGCCACGACGAAGATCACGGTGACCTGGGCCGCCGCGGCCGTGTTCACGCCGGTCGCGCTGCTGGTCGCGCTCTACGCACGCATCGCGCATCTCGACCGTTCGATCCCGTTCGCGATATCAGCCGTGATGCTGGCGGCGGCCTATGCAGCCGCGACCGAGGCGTTGACCCGGCGCGGCGAGCGGCCGGAGCTGTCGCCTTCGATTGCGTTGCCCGCCACCGGCGCCCTCGCCTCGCTGGCGCTGGCGCTGACCTTCGCGCTCGACAAGGGCTGGCTCACCATCGCGCTCGCGCTGGTCTCGATGGGCACGGCGTGGCTGTCGGTGCGGCGGCCAATTCCGTTCCTGCGCTGGCTTGCCGCGATCCTGGCCGGCATCGTCGTGCTGCGCATCGGCTATGAACCGCGGATCGCGGGCGACACCGTCGGCAGCACGCCGATCTTCAACTGGCTGCTGTGGGGTTATGGCGTGCCGGCGTTGTCATTCTGGGCGGCAAGCCATTTCCTGCGCCGCAACGGCGACGACGTCCCGCTGCGCATCGTGGAGTCCGCGGCGATCCTGTTCACGGTGCTGCTCGCCTTCATGGAGATCCGCCACGCGGTCAATAGCGGCGATGTCTACTACGCCAGCGCCGGGCTGACCGAGGTCGCACTGCAGGTCGGCGTGACGCTTGCGATGGCGATCGGACTGGAGCGGCTGCGCCTGCGCAGCGGCAGCATCGTGCATAATGTCGGCGCGATCCTGCTGACCGCGTTCGCCGGGCTTGCCAGCCTGTTCGGGCTGCTGGCGCTGGAGAACCCGATGCTGTGGTGGCAGGACGTAGGCGGCAGCTTCATCAACCTGCTGCTGCTCGGCTATGCGCTGCCGGCGGTGCTGGCGCTGCTGCTGTCCTATGCGGTGGCGGGCCATCGTCCTGCCGGCTACGCCAACACGATCGCCGCCGGCGCGCTGGTCCTTGCGCTCGCCTATGTCACGTTCGAAATCCGCAGGCTCTACCATGGACCGGTGCTGACGCGTGGCGAGACCACGGGCGCGGAGCAGTACACCTATTCGATCGCCTGGCTGATGTTCGGCGTCGCGCTGCTCGGCATTGGCGTCGTCGTCAACTCGCAGCGGGCGCGGCTCGCGTCTGCTGCGGTGATCGGGCTGACGATCCTGAAGGCGTTCCTGATCGACATGTCGACGCTTACTGGTGTCTACCGCGCGCTGTCGTTCATGTGCCTTGGCATCGTGCTGGTCGCGATCGGCTGGCTGTATCAGCGGATCCTGTTTCGCAGGCGGGCCGCTCCGCCGCTCGCGCAGGCCGAGGGTTAGAACCTGCCGTCCTGAAAGACAGCCTTCAGTCGACGGACTCGGCGACCAGTCGAATCCTGAACACGGGTTTTCTGCCCTCGTCGAGCAGCTCCATGTGCCATTCGCTGTTCTGCTTCAGATTGCGCGAAATGCTGCCGAGAAAATTTCCGCAGACCTTGGTCATCTCGGCCCAGGCCACGTCGCGGCTCTCAAACTCCGTCGCGTGGTCGGATGCACCAGCGTAATCGCCATCACTGATTCGAAAAAAATATTGCGCCATATGACTACTCAAAATCAGAGTCCCCAATGTCCCGCCTCGCGGCGAACGCCAGGTATTGAGTAGCGAGCAAGGCGTGGCGACCGCCATCCGTATGACTACGGCTTGGCGGCGCTATTCCCGCTAGCGCGCAGATGAAAGGTTAGTCGGTGGAGCGGCGCAATTCCGGCGCGCTCTCAACCTTGGCGGGCTCGGCCTTGACCGGCTCGAGCTTCGCGCTTCCGACCTGCGGCGTCTCAACGCGCGACACTTCGGTCTGCGAGGCATCCGCGGATCGGGTGCGCGGATGCAGCGAGCGCGGACGCGCCGCCGCGCGCGCCATCAGCATCTGCTGGCCGCCCTGGTGATGGAAATCGCAATAGGCAAAGCCCATGCCGGAGACCGAACCGCGGAACGTGCGGTCATCCTGCTTGTCGAGATTGAAGCACGGTTCGAACGGAATGCCCTTCAGGGACGCGCAAACGCTCTGACCGCGGATCTGCAGCGTGTTGCCGGGCAGGCGCACGTGACGGATCGGCCCCGAGCCGGAGAACTGGATCGAGCCTGTCGCACCCAGATCGTCGAGGATGCGGCCGGCGCCGCGGGTGCCATCGAAACAGGTGAACGCGAACACCTTGCCGGCGACGAACCTGCGGGCCTCATCGGCGTTCATCTGGCCCGCGAATGCCGGCACGACCATCGCTCCGGCCGTGACGGCCCCCAACACCAAACGCGCAAGCATGAGCTACTCCACTGACGAGCGCGGGCACCCGCTCCTTGTTGCGCATGATCCCCGCACCAACGCTTCTCGGCGTCTGCGCGAGGAAACCCGGCCCCCCGGGATCATGCCGCAAGTCTCTTTACCCGCTGCTTACCATACCAACAGTGGCAACATTGGAGCAGCTTGGTTGGTAAAGTCTGAACGTCCTCAGACTATTTTTACCACGATGCGGCCGCGGACCTGGCCACCGAGGATTTTCGCGCCAAAGCCGATGACTTCGTTCAGGGCGATTTCGTGAGTGATATCAGCCAGTTTCGCCTTGTCCAGGTCGCTGGCAAGACGGCGCCAGGCGGTCCTGCGCAGTTCGATCGGACACATCACTGAATCGATACCGAGAAGGCACACACCCCGCAAAATGAAGGGCGCGACCGACGACGGCAGGTCCATACCGGCCGCCAGACCGCAGGCCGCGATGGCTCCGCCGTACTTGGTCATCGACAGCAGGTTGGCGAGCGTGGTCGACCCGACGCTGTCGACGCCGCCGGCCCAGCGCTCCTTCGCCAGCGCCTTGGGCGCACCTGACAGTTCGGCGCGGTCGATCACCTCGGTGGCGCCGAGACCCTTGAGATAGTCGGTCTCCGACGTCCGCCCGGTCGACGCGATGACGTGGTAGCCGAGCTTCGAGAGCACGGCGATCGCCACCGAGCCGACGCCGCCGGCGGCACCCGTGACCACCACCGGGCCGCTCTTCGGGGTCAGACCGTGCTTCTCCAGCGCCAGTACCGAGAGCATCGCGGTATAGCCGGCGGTACCAACCGCCATCGCATCGCGGGCCGAGATGCCGTCGGGCAGCCGCACCAGCCAGTCGCCCTTGACCCGGGCCTTTTCGGCATAGGCGCCGAGATGGGTCTCGCCCATGCCCCAGCCGTTGCAGACGACCTTGTCGCCCGCCTTCCAGTCCGGATGGCTGGATTGCTCGACCGTGCCGGCGAAATCGATGCCGGCGATCATCGGGAACCGGCGCACCACCGGCGCCTTGCCGGTCAGCGCCAGGCCGTCCTTGTAGTTCAGCGTCGACCACTCGACGCGGACGGTGACGTCGCCGTCCATCAGCTCGGCTTCGTCGAATTGGGTGAGTGCGGCGGTGGTACCCTTGTCCGCCTTGTCGATCCTGATTGCCTTGAACGTTGCCACGATGTGCACTCCCCGTAATCTTGGTTTCGGGGAATGGTTTACCCCATCAGGCAGGCTGCGCAACCGGGCGGACGACGGGCTTTTCGACGATCGGCAGGTTGATCAGTGCCGACAGCACGCCAAACAGCACCGACAGCCACCAGATCGGGGTGTAGGAGCCATACTGCTCGAACACGATGCCGCCGAGCCAGACTCCGAGGAAGCCGCCAACCTGATGACTGACGAAGGCGAAGCCGTACAGCGTCGCAAACCAGCGCGTGCCGAACATCAGCGCCACCAGCGCCGAAGTCGGCGGCACTGTGGAGAGCCAGGTCAGGCCAGAGATCGCGCCGAACGCGATCGCCGAGAAGGTCGTGATCGGGAACGAAATGAAGGCGATGATCGACAGCGCGCGGGTGAAGTAGATCACCGACAGGATGTAGCGCTTCGGGAAGACGTTCTGCAGCCAGCCGACGCTGAGCGAGCCCACGATGTTGAACAGGCCGATCGCCGCGATCACCCAGCCGCCGGTCGATGCCGGAATGCCGCGGTCGGCGAGATAGGCCGGCAAATGCACGGTGATGAAGGCGAGCTGAAAGCCGCAGGTGAAGAAGCCGAGCACCAGCAGCACGTAGGAGCGATGGCCGAACGCCTCCGCCAGCGCGGTCTTGAACGACTGCTGATCGGCGGGCGCGGCGTCATTCGTCTCCGCCGGCGGCGTCGAGAGCGCCAGCGACAGCGGCAGGATCAGCAGCATCAGCGCGCCGAATACGAGGAGCGCGGTCTGCCAGCCGAAATTGTCGATCATCGCCACGCCGAACGGCGCGAACAGGAATTGGCCGAACGAGCCCGCAGCGGTGCCGGCGCCGAGCGCAATGCCGCGCTGCGCGGGCGGCAACAGCTTGCTGAACGCCGACAGCACAAGGTTGAACGAGGAGCCCGACAGGCCGAAGCCGATCAGGACGCCGGCGCCAAGGTTGAGTGAGAGCGGCGTCGCCGAGTAACGCATCAGGAGCAGGCCCGCGGCGTAAAGCAGTGCGCCGACGACCATCACACGCAGCAGGCCGAAGCGGTCGGCAATCGCGCCGGCGATCGGCTGGCCGAGCCCCCACAACAGGTTCTGCAGCGCCAGCGCGAGGCCGAACACGTCGCGGCCCCAGGTGAATTCATGGCTCATCGGCTGCACGAAGAAGCCCAGGCTGGAGCGCGGGCCGAAGCTCAGCAGCGCAATCGCGCAGCCACAGACGATGATGACAAGCGGCGTGCGCCACGTGCCCGACGTCGGTCGAAGATCCCCGGTGGTAACGGCCATCTTGTCTTCCCCAGCAACTGCTGCGCGGGGAGCCGCCCCGCCGAACATTACGGGGAATTAATGCAGGTGCATGAAAACCCCAAGAGGGGCCGGAGAAAAATATTCGCCTGCAGGGCTGCTCTGCAGAATCGGAGAGGATGATGACCGTCATTCCGGGGCAGGCCCTGCCGGCCATCCCGGAACGACGTCGTGAGGTTGCGACGCGTCTGCCCCGAATATCGCGACGGCTCAGGCCGAATGGCGGGGAACGTTGCCGTCTCCTTCCCCCTGAAAGGGGGAAGGTCGGGATGGGGTCAGCCACAAGCATCGCCGCTCGCGGAGGGACCAGATCCCCACCCGCTTTGCTCTGACGAGCAAAGCGACCTCCCCTTTTCAAGGGGAGGTTAGGTTGACAGCCCTATCGCCGGGCGCTGGCCTGCTCGGCCGAGCTCCGGGCTGCCTCGGCAAGCTGCGCCGAGATCTTGGCGGTCTCGGCCGGATTGCCCCAGCTCGGCGCGTCGCTGCCGTCGCCCCAGGCGCGCGGGCGATAGAAGGTGTGGACGCCGAACTTGTACATCTTCTTCATCTCGCTGACCCAGGACGGCCGCACCCAATAGGCGTGGTAGTGGGTCGAGCGGTCGACTTCCGGCAGCCACAATTCGCCGTCGAGCATCGCCTTCGCGATCTTCCTGGCGCGATCCCACATGTCGGGCTCGCGGACGACGTCAGCGATATTGTCGCAGGCGAAGGTGAACTGACAGGCGTAGTGGCGGTTCTTGTTCTGGTAGACCACGCCGCACACCGTCTCCGGATATTTGCCGGAGAAGGCGCGGTTCAGCACCACCTGGGCGACCGCGATCTGGCCACGCACCGCTTCGCCGCGGGCTTCGAAATAGACCGCCTCGGCGAGGCACTTCTCCGACTTGGCGCGCGACTTCTCGTCGAACAGGCCGAGCCGCTCCGCCGGCGTCTTGGTGTGCTGGTCGTCGGCATTGACCTCGCCCTTCGGCGCGATGCTCTCGCCCATCTCGCCGGCCTTGACCGGACCATCGGCATCGACCGGCAGTGATGCCATCACCTTCATGTCGGGATCGGGCGTTGCTGCCGGCGTCACGACAACCGGCGCCTCGCCGGGCTGCCAACGCTCGAGGTTCTCCGGCGTGCCGAGCGACGAGCCGAAGAACACGCTCGCGGTCTTGAATGCGAACGGATCGCGCTCGCGCGCCGCATCGGCGGGCGCAGCCGCGGGCTTCGCGGGCGCGGGTTTCAGATCGTCGAGCGGGTTGGCCTCGAGCGACAGCGACACGTCGTTCTGCTGCGGCGACGGCTTGACATATTGCGGTAAGGGCGGCGCGCGCAGCGCCTCCTGCAATTCAGGATCGAGCGGCGCGCTATCGGCCGGCGCGGTCGCGGTCTTCATGCCTTTGACCGACGAATTCGATGTCGCGGGATCTTCGTTCGCCGGCGCCGTATCTGCAGGCTCCGCAGGTTCGACCTGATCAGGCCGCCGGACGACGAGGCGATCGCCCTTCAGGGTGCGATCGACCCTGGGAAAATCGGATGCCTGGTAGCGCGGCGGCGGGGCTGTGATCGGATTGCGCGTCACCGTTCCGGTGATGTCGAGGTTCGAACTGTCCAGTCTTGCGAGCAGGATTTGCGGGGCTTGCGGCGCGGACGTGCCGATCGGACGGCCGAAACTGTAGGTCGCGACCTGGATGGAGCCGACGGCGGAGGCGAAGACGCGCTTCTGCCAGCGCTCGGCGACGCCGGGCTGCCGGGCCAGGAGCGAGGCAATATCCTGATATCCGATCTCGGTCGGCATAAGTGCGAAGATGCCAAGACCGAGACCGAAGAGCGCAAGACGTGCGCCCTTCGGCTGGTTACGCGACACAAACATCGTACGCTCACGCAACGCTTACTGAGTGCAATCGAACGCGGTACATCCGCGCAATTCGACCTTTCTCGTTGCTAAACCGTTTAGGTTGCCGCGGAGTTAATCGGCGTTGCTCGCGCGCTACACTCAAGCGATCGCAGATGTTTCGCATGTTGCATTGCGCGCCTTGGTAAACGCGTGGCGCATGAAAGTCGTAAACAGCAGGTCAACGAAGATGGTGAACAAGGTGTTGCACGCACGATACCTACCCGTCGTCATTGCGAGGAGCGACAGCGACGAAGCAATCCATGTCTCGGCGGTTGGAAACATGGATTGCTTCGCTTCGCTCGCAATGACGCTATTTGCACGCTGCCTCAACAAGCAAAATGGCCGGGACTGGGTCCCGGCCATTGCACTTCTCTGAACTACGTAGTCGCTCACGCCTGGCTGGCGATCTCCTTGCCGAGCGCGGCCTGCGCTGCGGCGAGACGCGCGATCGGCACGCGATAGGGCGAGCACGAGACGTAATCGAGCCCGACCTCGTGGCAGAACGCGACCGACGCGGGATCGCCGCCGTGCTCGCCGCAGATGCCGACCTTGAGGCGCGGCCGCGTCTTGCGGCCGCGGGTGACGCCGATCCTGACGAGTTCGCCGACGCCGTCGCGATCGACCGAGATGAACGGATCGATCTCGAGGATGCCCTTGGCGACATAGGTGCCGAGGAAGCTCGCGGCGTCGTCACGGCTGATGCCGTAGGTGGTCTGCGTCAGATCGTTGGTGCCGAAGGAGAAGAACTCCGCGGTCTCGGCCACCTCGCCCGCCATCAGGCAGGCGCGCGGCAGCTCGATCATGGTGCCGACCTGGTAGCTCAGCTTGACGCCGGTTTCCTTCATCACCGCGTTGGCGGTCGCATCGATCCGCGCCTTGACCAGATCGAACTCGGCCTTGGTCGCGATCAGCGGCACCATCACCTCGAGACCGACCGGCTTGCCGGTGCGCTTGCCGGCCTCGACGGCGGCCTCGAAGATCGCGCGCGCCTGCATCTCGGCGATCTCCGGATAGGCGATCGCAAGACGGCAGCCGCGGAAGCCGAGCATCGGGTTGAACTCGGAGAGTTCGCGGGCGCGGTCGGCGAGCTTGCGCGGATCGGTGTTCATGGCGCGCGCCACTTCCTCGATCTCGGCCTGGGTGTGCGGCAGGAACTCGTGCAGCGGCGGATCGAGCAGGCGGATCGTGACGGGCAGGCCCTGCATGATCTCGAACAGTTCGACGAAGTCGGCGCGCTGCATCGGCAGCAGCTTCGACAGCGCGGCGCGGCGCGACTGCTCGTCCTCGGAGAGGATCATCTCGCGCACGGTGCGGATGCGGGTCTCCTCGAAGAACATGTGCTCGGTGCGGCAGAGGCCGATGCCCTCGGCGCCGAACTTCACCGCGGTGCGCGCGTCATCGGGCGTGTCGCCGTTGACGCGGACGCCGAGCTTGCGGACCTCGTCGGCCCAGCCCATCAGCGTGCCGAACTCGCCGGACAGCTCCGGCTCGATCATCGGCATGCGGCCGGCCAGCACCTGGCCGACCGAGCCGTCGATGGTAATGACGTCGCCGGTCTTGAAGGTGCGCGAGCCCACGCTCATGGTGCCGCGGCCGTAATCGACGCGGATGGTGCCGCAGCCGGAGACGCAGGGCTTGCCCATGCCGCGCGCGACCACTGCCGCGTGCGAGGTCATGCCGCCGCGGGTGGTGAGAATGCCTTCCGCGGCGTGCATGCCGTGGATGTCCTCCGGGCTGGTCTCGATGCGGACCAGGATGACCTTGCGTCCGTCGGCCTGCAGCTTGGCCGCTTCGTCCGACGAGAACACGATCTCGCCCGAGGCGGCGCCAGGCGACGCCGGCAGGCCGGTCGCGATCACGTCGCGCTTGGCGGCCGGATCGATGGTCGGGTGCAGCAGCTGGTCGAGCGAGGCCGGATCGATCCGCGTCACCGCGTCCTTGCGCGAGATCAGGCCTTCATTGGCGAGCTCGACCGCGATGCGCAGCGCCGCCTTCGCGGTGCGCTTGCCGCCGCGGGTCTGCAGCATCCACAGCTTGCCCTGCTCGACCGTGAACTCCATGTCCTGCATGTCGCGGTAATGCTTCTCGAGCAGCGTGTAGATCCGCGTCAGCTCCTTGAACGCGACCGGCATCGCGGCTTCCATCGACAGCTTGTCGGAGCCGGATTCCTGGCGCGCTTCCTCGGTGATGTCCTGCGGCGTACGGATGCCGGCGACGACGTCCTCGCCCTGCGCATTGATCAGGAACTCGCCGTAGAGCTTGCTCTCGCCGGTCGAGGGGTTGCGGGTGAACGCGACGCCGGTCGCCGAGGTCTCGCCCATGTTGCCGAACACCATCGCCTGCACGTTGACGGCGGTGCCCCAGGATTCCGGAATGTCGTGCAGCTTGCGATAGGTCACCGCGCGGGCATTCATCCAGGATGAGAACACCGCGCCGATCGCGCCCCACAGCTGATCGTGCGGATCCTGCGGGAAGTCGTGGCCGGTCTCCTTGGCGACGGCCTCCTTGTACTTGCCGACCAGCTCGACCCAGTCGTCGCCGGTGAGGTCGGTGTCGAGCGAATAGCCCTGGCCGTCCTTGAAGGTGTCGAGGATGTCCTCGAAGTGATGATGCTCGAAGCCGAGCACGACGTCCGAATACATCGTGATGAAGCGGCGATAGCTGTCATAGGCGAAGCGACGGTCGCCGGAGAGTTCGGCGAGCGCCTCGACAGTGCTGTCGTTGAGGCCGAGGTTGAGTACGGTGTCCATCATGCCCGGCATCGAGGCGCGCGCGCCCGAGCGGACCGAGACCAGCAGCGGGTTCTTGGCGTCGCCGAACGTCTTGCCGGTCAGCTTGCCGACATAGTCGAGCGCCTTCTCAACCTGTGCTTTCAATTCCTTCGGATACGTCTTGTCGTGCTCGTAGAAATAGGTGCAAACCGAGGTCGGAATGGTGAAGCCGGGAGGCACCGGCAGGCCGAGATTGGCCATTTCCGCGAGGTTGGCGCCCTTGCCGCCGAGCAGATTGCGCAAGGTCGCCTGGCCCTCGGCCTTGCCGTCGCCGAACGTATAGACCCACTTGCCGGCCTTGATCGCAGCCGGGGCCGCCTTCTTCGCAACGGCCTTCGCCGGCGCCTTGTTGGCCGGCTTCGCGGCCGGCTTTGCAGCCGATTTGGGGGCGGCTTTCGGCGCCGCCTTCGGGGCGCTCTTCTTCAGCGCCTTGCGCACTGGTGCGGCCTTGCGGGCTGCGGCGGAGGGCTTTGATTTCGCTGCTGTTTTCTCGGCAGTTTTCTTGGACTTCGCGACGGCTTTGGCCATGTCAGACAACAATCCGAAAAGAGGGGTCGAAGATGCGCGCCTTACACCATTTTGAGGGGTTCCGCGCAAGCCGCGAAACCCCGCTTTCCCGCTAGAGGTGCAGCCAGCGCAGCAGACCCATCCCCACGAGCCCGACGAAGATCAGATAGATCGCGACGATGTAATTCAGGAGCCGCGGCATGATCAGGATCAGGACGCCTGCGATCAGAGCCACGATAGCAGGCAGATGCCCAGCGGTGATGGTCATTGAAGTTGTCTCCGGGGTTTCTTGGAAGAGCGAATCGAGCGGCAGTTTATCCGCTGAGGGGGTTCCCACATCAAGACGCCCGCGCGGCCTGAGAGTTCCCGTAACTCACGAAAATTGCTCCAAATTGCCGCGTATATGGCGGCGGTTTTCCGGAACATCACCGCAGCCGATGCATTGGCTCGCCGTGCGCATCGGCGAAGGCTGGCGCGCACCGAAAAAGAATGGAGCGAGCCATGCGAAACAGAATACTTGCCGTTGCAGCGGTTGCTGCTGCGATCACGGTGCCGGCTGTTGCCGCACAGGCCCAAACCGTTGGCGTCGTCCGCGGTGGCCCGCCGGTTGCAGTCGATGATGACGAGGGCATTACTGTCGAGCAGCGTCCGGCCTTCCGCGAGTACATCGTGCGCGAGCGCGTGCCGAACTACACGGTTCCGGATCGCATCGTGGTCGGCACCGTGCTGCCGGACGCCGGCGTGACCACTTACGACGTGCCGCAGCGGTTCGGCGCGACGCCCTATCGTTACACCGTCGTGAACGGTGAGACCGTTCTGGTCGAGCCGCGTTCGCGACGGATCGTTCAGGTGGTCGACTAGATCAACGTCAGCACGATCGCCTGAACGACAGTCCGGGCGCCGCGCAAGCGGATGTGCGCGAGGATCGACCGGACCAGAAAGCCCCGTCCGGCCTCCCCTCCGGGCGGGGCTCTTCCGTCGTGTTGTGATCGTCGTGTTGTGATGAGTTCCGGCGGCTGGTCTTGACGCGCTTTCTTCACGTTCTTCACGCAACCCGCTGCGCGCTTCGCTTCAGTGTCGAGTGGGTTACGATTTGAGGATCGAGAGCAGCGTCGAGGTCGACTTGTAGCTCTTGATCGCAGCGTCCTGGAAATCCTGCGTCCAGTTGGTCGCCTGGCGCTCCTCCGCGCTCATCGAGGAATATTGCTTGAGGATGCCGAGGCTGAACTGGCGCGGATCGCCGGCGGTCTGGCTCTGCTTCAGCGCGTCGAGCACGGCGAGACGCGTCCGCGTATTGAGTTCCTGCTTGGCCGCGAAGATCTCCTCGGTGGAGAACTTCTTGTCCTGGTTCAGCGAGATCGCCGAGAGCGAGCGGTTGTCGAGCGAGGAAAGGTCGGCGAGCTGTCCGGTCTTGCGGCGGGAATCGTAGACCAACTCCTTGCCGGTCTTCGCCGCCTCGCTCTTCTGCCGATCGAGGAAGGCGCGCACGTCGCCGGCGATGCTGCTGAAGTCGCGCGTCGTGCTCTTCGTGGGAGGCGCCGTCCCCGCCAGTGCGGCCGCGATCGGATCGCCGGAAATTCCAGATGGCGCCGTGTTGGGATCTTGCTGCGTCGCCTGATAGCCCTTCAGCACCGCGGCGCGTTGGTTGGCCCAGGTTGCGGTGGCCTTCTCCTCATCGCTCGCCCCATCGAGATAATCGAGCGCGGCCTTGTAGCTGACGCTGTAGTCGCCCGTCAGGCGCGTGGTCGCCAGCGACGGTTTCAACGCCTTGTCGAAGCGCTGCTTCAGCTCGGTGGCCGCAACCGCCTGCTCGTCCGGCGTGAACTTGCCGCCATTGTTGGTCGAGATCGCAAACAGCGAGCGACGGTCCAGCGTCGAGAGATCGATGGTGGTCTTGCCGTCGACGATCGGTGCCTTGACGCCGGCGACCGTGTAGAGCCGGTCGAGCGTGATGCGCGCGTCGCTGGTGACGGTGGCAGAATCCGGCAGCGGCGCCTTGGCGAGTTGCGCGCGGGCGGCGTCCGACAGCGTGAGGTTGGTTGCGGCGTTGGATGTCGAGGACGCCGACAGATCGCCGGCGGTGCCGTCGCCCGACAAGGTCGCCGCCAGCGAGGGCGTCGCTGCTGCCCGCGCATAGGCCGAACCATATTGGGCGTAGGGATTGGGCGTGGTGCCGATCGAGGTCATCGGGCGGTCCCTGCATTGGCGCGAGGGGCGATGTCTTAAGAAATCGTTGCTTCGTCAGGACCTTCGCAGGGCATGGTTAACAAATTGCAAATTGTGTCGAAATATTTCCATCGCGACGCAACTCGCTGCGTCGGCGGCCTATTTGTCGACGACCCAGGCGTGGCGGCGCTGGGTAAAGACCGATTGCGACGGCGCGGGAAAATCGGGATCCGCGAAGGCGCCGACCGCAACGCCGATCAGATCCGGCGCGCGGCCCGGCTCCCAATAGACCGACGATCCGCAAGTCGGACAGAAGTGAAACACCACGGTAGACCCGCTGCCGCCGACCCGGCTGTACTGCCGCGCGTCGCCTTGCCGCTCGACATCGGCGCGCGCAAAGAACGCCGCGACGCCATAGGTGCTGCCGGTGCGCTTCTGGCACTCCAGGCAATGACACAGCGATACGTTGAGGGGCTCGCCCTGACAGGTGACGCGGAGCCGTCCGCAGGCACATGTCGCGACCCGCGTCATCATCCCCCGCCCCTGCCGGCGACCAGCCGGTGAATGACCTTGCCAGACGAGGCACTGACGACTTCCGCGTCGAGCAGCAATTCGGCCGCGGCCAGCTCAGCCCGCACCAGTGCGGTATCGAACGCCGCATAGAGCCGGCCATGCGCATCGCGCGCATCGTCACCTCTGGTGACGCGCCAGCTCAGATAGAACACGCCGCCGGGCTTCACGAGTTCGAGCATGCGGCGGACTGATGGCGCGATCAGCGCGTGATCGAGATGCATGATCACGGTCTCGCACAGCACATTGTCGAAGCTGTTGGCGGCGATGCCGGACAGGTCAGGCAATTCGGCGCGGGTGAAGCGCAACGTCGGATAGCGGGCGCGGGCCTCCGCGAGCAGGCCCTCGGAGGCGTCATAGCCTTCGGCCGGAAAGCCGTGGGCATTCAGCCAAGCCACCTCGCGGCCGCTGCCGCAGCCGATATCGGCGGTCGCGCCGCCCTCGATGAAGAATTGCCCGACGATCTCCTGCAGATCGACCGGCGCCGGCTGTTCGTGCCAGTCCTGCGCAAACGCCGCCGCATCCTTGTCGTAAGCGGCGAGCGTCGCGCGGTCCATCGATCAGCCCTCGATCCTGGAGAAATCCGCCACCGCACGCGTCGCGGCGCGGATCTCGTTGAGGAGCTTCAGGCGGTTTTCGCGCACCTTCGGATCGTCGTCGTTGACCTTGACCTTGTCGAAGAACGCATCGACCGCCGGACGCAGCTTGGCCATCGCGCTCATCGCGGCGGCGAAGTCTTCCTTGGCGACGGCGGCGGAGGCCTCGGCCTTCACCTGGTCGATCGCCTTGGCCAGCGTCTTCTCTTCATCGAGCTTGTAGAGCGCGGCGTCGGGCGCGCCGTCGAAGGTCCGCTTGTCCTTCTTCTCCTCGATCGCGAGAATGTTGCTGGCGCGTTTCGTGCCAGCGAGCAGGTTTTTGCCGTCGTCGCTGTCGAGGAATTTGCCGAGCGCCTCGACGCGCCGAACGACGAGCAACAGATCGTCCTGGCCACCAAGCGAGAACACGGCATCGACGAGATCGTGCCGCGCGCCCTGCTCGCGGAGCTGGACCTTCAGGCGGTCGGCAAAGAAGGCGAGCAGATCGTTCGGCAGTGTTTCGGCATCGGCCTTGAGCGACAATCCGAGCAACGCGGATTTGGCCGTCTTCAGGATCGGCAGGCGCAGCGTATTCTCGACGATCAGCCTAATCGCGCCGAGCGCCGCGCGACGCAGCGCGTACGGGTCCTTCGATCCGGTCGGCTTCTCATCGATCGCCCAGAACCCCGCGAGCGTATCCAGCTTGTCCGCCAGTGCCACCGCGACGCTGACCGGATCGGTCGGCACGCGATCGGTCGGCCCCTGCGGTTTCCAGTGCTCCTCGCTGGCGGCCGCGACGGAGGCATCCTCGCCCTGCGCCAGCGCGTAGTACTTGCCCATCAAGCCCTGCAACTCCGGGAATTCGCCGACCACTTCGGTCAGCAAATCCGCCTTGGCGAGGCGCGCGGCGCGCCTGGTTTTCGCGACATCGGCGCCGACCAGCGGCGCGATCTCGGCGGCGAGCCGCTCGATCCGATTGATCCGCTCCGCCTGGGTGCCGAGCTTCTCATGGAACACGATCTGCTCGAACTTCGGCAGCCGGTCCTCGAGCTTGGTCTTGAGGTCCGTCTCGTAGAAGAACTTCGCGTCCGACAGCCGCGGACGGATCACGCGCTCATTGCCGGCGACGATGGTCTTGCCGCCGTCGGGCGCCTCGATGTTCGCGGTCAGCACGAACTTGTTGGTCAGCTTGCCGGTCTTGGTATCCCTGACCACGAAGCACTTCTGGTTGTTACGGATAGTGGCGCGGATCACCTCGTCGGGGATCGACAGGTATTGCTCCTCGAACGATCCCATCATCACGACCGGCCATTCGACGAGGCCGGAGACCTCGTCGACCAGCACCTGATCCTCGACCAGTTCGAGGCCCTGCGCGAACGCCAGTTCCTTGGCGTCCTCGAGGATGATGTCCTTGCGCGCCTGCGGATCGAGGATCACCTTGGCAGCCTTCAGCTTGGCCTCGTAATCCTCGAAGCGGCGCACGGAGATCGCACCCGGCGCCATGAAGCGATGGCCATAGGTGGTCTGCCCGGCCTCGATGCCGTCGACCGAGAACTTGACGATGTCGGGCTCCTCGGTCTCCAGACCGAAGGTCGCGGTGATGGCGTGCAGCGGGCGCACCCAGGTGAGCGAGCCTGATTTGGCCGAGCGCGCGCCCCAGCGCATCGACTTCGGCCAGGGGAAGGTGCGGATGATCACCGGCAGCATTTCCGCGATCACGTCGATCGCGGCGCGGCCGGGCTTTTCGATCAGCGCGATGTAGAAGTCGCCCTTCGGATCTTTCTGGATCTTCGCTTCATCCAGCGATTTGAGACCAGTCGCTTTCAGAAAGCCCTGCACCGCCGCATCCGGGGCGCCCATCTTCGGGCCGCGACGTTCAGTCTTCAGATCAGGCTGGCGCGCCGGAATCCCGTGCACGGTGAGCGCCAGACGGCGCGGGGTCGCGAACGCCTTGGCGCCTTCATAGACCAGGCCTTCGGCGACCAGCTTGTCGGTCACCATGCGGCGCAGATCGTCGGCCGCCTTGGCCTGCATGCGCGCGGGAATTTCTTCGGAGAACAGCTCGAGGAGAAGATCGGGCATCAGGCCGCCCTGCCCGTTTCAGTGTGGATCCATGCCTCGCCGCAGGCCTTCGCCAGGTCGCGCACGCGCCCGATATAGCTCTGCCGCTCCGTCACCGAGATGACGCCGCGGGCGTCGAGCAGGTTGAACACGTGGCTCGCCTTGATGCACTGGTCGTAGGCCGGCAAGGCCATCAGATGTTCCTTACTGTTGCCACCTTCGCGCCAGCCGGCGGCGAGATATTTGCGGCAGGCCTCTTCCGCCATCCTGAACTGCTCGAACAGCATCGCGGTGTCGGCATGCTCGAAATTGTGCCGCGAATATTCCTGCTCGGCCTGCAGGAAGACGTCGCCATAGGTGACCTTCTCGGCTCCCTCGCGGCCGTTGAAGTTGAGGTCATAGACGCGGTCGACGCCCTGCACATACATCGCGAGCCGCTCGAGCCCGTAGGTCAGTTCGCCCGCGACCGGTGCGCATTCGACGCCGGCGACTTGCTGGAAGTAGGTGAACTGCGACACCTCCATGCCGTCGCACCAGCATTCCCAGCCCAAGCCCCAGGCGCCGAGCGTCGGGCTTTCCCAGTCGTCCTCGACGAAGCGGATGTCATGGACGGCGGCGTCGATCCCGATCGCGGCCAGCGACTTCAGGTACAGGTCCTGAAGGTTCGCCGGCGACGGCTTCATGATCACCTGGAACTGGTAGTAGTGCTGCAGGCGGTTGGGGTTTTCGCCGTAGCGGCCGTCCTTGGGCCGCCGCGAGGGCTGCACATAGGCCGCGTTCCAGGGTCTTGGCCCCAGCGCGCGCAGCGTGGTCGCGGGATGGAAGGTGCCGGCGCCCATTTCCATGTCGTAGGGCTGCAGGATGACGCAACCCTGCTCGGCCCAGAACCGCTGGAGGGCCAGGATGAAGCCCTGGAACGAACGTTCCGGGCGCATGTGGTCAGGCAGGGCGTCCATCGTTGGAATCGATCTCGCGGAGGGGTGTGAGGCGCGCGGGACCGTATCGGCGGCAGCCAATGGAATCAAGGCGATGGGAGATGTTTAGCGTCATTCCGGGATGGTCCGAAGGACCAGACCCGGAATCTCGAGATTCCGGGTTCGATGCTGACGCATCGCCCCGGAATGACCACGATGTTAGCCCGGGCGATAGGCCCCGGTCACGGGGTCGCGGCGCAGGGTCTTGATTTCGCCCGCGCGGGTGGCCTCGGCCACGCGGGACAATCGCGCCTCTTCGAGTTCCTGGTTGATCCGGACGGCCGTCTTGTACGCCCAGCGGACCACGGCCAAGCTTCCCAAGACGCCTGCGAATGCAATCAGCGGCGGCATCGGTCGATCCTTGTCGTTCACGTCTGTCAGGCCCCCAATGCCAAGCATTCTCGCGCAAGGTGGCCTGCGCCGCAATCGCGGTTTTGGGACTAAATGGCGCGCTCACATCCCTGTGTTCACAGCCCGAATCTGGCCCAAATCGCACGGGTTTCCAGCGCCGAGATCACCTCGTCCGGCAGCGCGGCCAGCCCATCCAGCGCCGCCAGCGACCCTGCCCCCGGCGCCCGTCGGCCGAGCAGGCCGGACAGCAAGCCGCTGGCCGGCGCAATCACCGGGGTCAGCACCTTGTCGCCATAGCGGGCCCGCAGCGTGGAGCGGATGTCGCCGATGCCATCGGCGAGCCCGAGACCGATCGCGGTATCGCCGGCCCAGTACTCACCGGTGAACAGCACGTCGTCGGCGCCATTGAGCCGGCTGCCGCGGCTCTGCCTGACCAGCGCGATGAAGATCGCATGGATCTCGCGCTGGATCGCCTTCAGCCGGGCGACGTCGTCGGGGTTCTCGGGAAGGAAGGGGTCGAGCATCGCCTTGTGGCTGCCCGCCGTATAGAGCCGGCGCTCGACCCCGATCTTCTTGATCAGCCCCTCCAGGCCAAAGCTGCCGCCGACCACGCCGATCGAGCCGAGGATCGAGGACGGATCGCAATAGATCTCATCGCCCGCGCAAGCGATCATGTAGCCGCCGGAGGCCGCGACGTCCTCGACGAACACCAGCACCGGGAGCTTCTTCTCCGCGGCGAGTTGCCGGATGCGCAAATAGATCTGCCGCGACTGCACCGGCGAGCCGCCGGGCGAATTGATCACCAGCGCCACCGCCTTGGCATTCCGCGTACCAAAGGCGCGCTCCAGCATCTTGGCGACGCCGGAGAGTGTCATGCCGGGCCGCAGCGGCGTCACCGCACCGATCACGCCTGCCAGCCGCACCACCGGCACGACGGCCGCGCCGCGCCTGAAGCGCGCCGGCAACATTGCCTGCACGCGTTCGAGCAGTCCCGAACGTCCAGCGTGATCACTTCTTTGTTCACTCATGCCGTTACCTCGAATTAACCACTTTTTATCACGCCACTGTCATTGGAATCCGTGGAACGCGTTTTGCATTTTGTCATTGGGGCTGCAATGCGCGAGCGGAGAGGGACTCATGAAAATCTATCTGCTGATTTTGCTGATCGGTACACTCCTGGCGGCGATCCACTTCACGTCCACGCCGGACCGCCAGTCGGAAACGGCTTCGCAGTGATTTAGTGCCTCTGACGACGTGGGCAGCGCCCTGCCCGCTAGCGCCGCGCCAGCGGCAACTCCCCCTTCCCAGCCAACACCTCCTGCACCCATTTATTGGGCACGCCTGACTCTTCATTGAGCAGCAGTGCGGCATGGAGCCGCGTCGGCGCCCGGCCGCCCTTGGTCGCCCGCACCAGGATTCGGATCGCCGGCGAGGTCGCATCGCCGTGGACCGGCAGGATCTCGACACTGCCAAAGCCGCGGTCCAGCGCGGCCAGCACCTCGGCAATGCCGTCGGCCCGCCAGATCAGCGCAAGCTGCCCGTTCGACTTGAGAATCCGCCGCGCCGCGTGAACCCAGCCGGCCAGCGTGGTCGTGGTCGCGACATGGGCGCGCTCGCGTACACCGTCCGGCGAGGCGCGATGCCGCGACGGATCATTGAACGGCGGGTTCATCAGCACGACGTCAGCGCTATCGGGCCCGAGGCCGGAATCATCGAAGGCCGCGGCGCCGGCTTCGACATCAAGCACGATCACCTCCGCCATTATCGCGTTGGTGCCGGCATTATTCCGCGCAAGCTCGGCCAGGGCCGGGTCGATTTCGACCAGAACGAGATCGATCCCCCTCACCCGCCGCGCCACCGCCAGCCCCGCGGCGCCCACGCCGGAGCCGAGATCGACGACGCGGTCGCCCGATCGAGCCGGCGTCGCCGCGGCGAGCAGGATCGCGTCATGGCCGGCGCGGTGGCCGCTGCGGGGTTGCCGCAGGCGCAATTGGCCACCGAGAAATCCGTCCTCGGTGATCTCGGCCGCCGGAGACTCCTTTTTTGACGCGTTTTCTTCACGCGAACCGGGGTCCACTTCGCTTGAAAACGTTCTAATCATCGGCCCGCAATTCGTGGCCGAGGCCGGCATCGGTCAGGAGCTGGCGGGCCTCGTGGTTGTCGTCCTCATGCACCAGGATCCGCCGCGGCAGCACGCCGAGCGAGCCCTCAATGATGCTCATGTTCTGGTCCAGCACCAGATGATGGATGTTAGCGCTGTCGAGCAGCGCGCCAATGGCGGAGACCAGCACCATGTCATTGGTCCGTACCAATTCCCGCAAAATACGCTCTCCTGTCGCCCCGGCTGTGCGGCACTTGCGCCACATGTCAATAACTTGATGGCCTTGCCGCTGCACCGCGCAGTTTCTATTGTTATAGCTGAGCATAGTGCGTATTCGGCAAAATTGGAGACCAGCGTGGCGGTTATTGTACCCTTCGAAAGCCCGTCCAATGCTTCGATCGACGGGCTGGTGGGACTTGTCGCCGCCGACATGGAGCGCGTCAACGCGACGATCCTTTCGCGGACCGGCTCCGAGGTCACCATGATCCCCGAGGTCGCCAACCATCTGATCTCCTCCGGGGGCAAGCGGTTGCGCCCGATGCTGACGCTGGCGATGGCCCAACTCGCGGACTATTCCGGCGACGGCCATATCAAGCTCGCCGCCGCGGTCGAATTCATGCACACCGCGACCCTGCTGCATGACGACGTGGTCGACGAGAGCGAACTGCGCCGCGGCAAATTGTCCGCGCGGATGCTGTGGGGCAACGAGGCCAGCGTGCTGGTCGGCGACTTCCTGCTCGGCCAGGCGTTCCGGATGATGGTCGAGGTCGGCTCGCTCCGCGCGCTCGACATCCTGTCCGCCGCCGCCGCCACCATCGCCGAGGGCGAGGTGATGCAGCTTGCCGCCGCCAAGAATACCGCGACCACCGAGGACGAATATCTCGCCGTGATCCGCGGCAAGACGGCGGAGCTGTTCGCCGCGGCCTGCGAGGTCGGCCCGGTGATCGCCAACCGTCCGAAGGCCGAGCAGACCGCGTGCCGCTCGGTCGGCATGAATCTCGGCATCGCCTTCCAGCTCGTCGACGACGTGCTCGACTATGGCGGCAAATCCGCAAAGCTCGGCAAGAATGTCGGCGACGATTTCCGCGAGGGCAAGATCACGCTCCCGGTGGTGCTCGCCTTCCGCCGCGGCAATGACACCGAGCGCAAGTTCTGGATCCGCGCGCTGGAGCGCGGCGAGATCGGATCCGCTGACCTCGACCACGCCATCGGCCTGATGACCAAGCACCGCGCCCTCGAAGACACCATCAGCCGCGCCCAGCACTACGGCGCGATGGCCGTCGACGCGCTGGCGCTGTTCCCGCCCTCACCGATGAAGACGGCGCTGGAAGAGGTCGTCGCATTCTGCCTGGCGCGCTCTCATTGATCTAGGCACTCGCGAGCAACAAGACGGTGTCGTCCCTGCGAAAGCAGGGACCCATACGAGCACGTACGCTGCTCTCACCCCGTCATCCTGAGGAGCGCGTAGCGCGTCTCGAAGGATCGACGGCCACCAGCCGGGCCGCGCATCCTTCGAGGCTTGCTCCGCTCGCACCTCAGGATGACGGGGTAACTGTCGCGCAATTTGAAACGGCGCTGAGGATGCGACACCGCATTCTCGCAACATGATTTGCCAGAGCTTGTCGCGAAAGCAGGGACCCATACGCCGCGGCGGGCGTTGTAGGCGGGATTCGTCGTTCCAACGTCGCGCAACAACCATCCGTGGTTATGGGTCCCTGCTTTCGCAGGGACGACACCAGGGTTTGCTGCACCGGCGCCCGCTACTCCTTCACCGGCACCCAGATCTCCAGGCCGCCATTGCCGGTGCTCGCATCGAACTTCTCGTCGTAGCGCTCGAAGTTCGGCGCGTCCGCGACCTTCATACCGGATTGCGGCAGCCAGCGATTCCAGATCGTGTTGACGGTGCGGCGGATGGTCGAGATGTGGTCGGCGTGGGTGAACACGACGTATTTCTGCTCGGGAATCCGGACGCGCGCGAACTCGCGCGGCAGGTCGGAGAAATCGGCGACCTCGACGCCGGCGATGTAATCGAAATTGCCGGCATCGTCGCCGTTGCAGCAGACGCCATAGGCGACGTTGCCGACCTGGCGGGGGATATGCGCGCATTGCTGGTGGAAGCCCTGCCACTGCTTCGGAATGCCGGCACCGCTGCCATTGTCGTGATTGTAACGCTCGCCGATGCCGGCGACGAGGAACGCCTTTCCGGTGGCAATGCGCGGCGGATCGATGTGGTCGAGAGCTGTCGAGATCATGGTGATCGGCTCCTGGAGATTGAGCTTCGTCAGGCACGTTGTCGCGCGCACCGTCTCGGGCGTGACGCCGAAATGGTCGCGAAACGCGCGGGTGAATGCTTCGTGGGAGCCGTAATCCGCATCCAGCGCGAGGCTGAGAATATCGGGCGCACCGGCCGCGAGTTGGCGCGCGGCTTCGCTGAGGCGGCGCGCCCGCACATAACGCATCACCGAGAACCCGGTCGCTTCCGCGAACGCACGTACCAGATGGAAGCGCGAGACGCCCGCAACGGCGGCAATCTCGTCGAGCGTCAGCGGCGCGCCGAGATGGCTTTCGATGTACCAGAGCGCCTTCTGGGCTGGATTCATGGACGACGGCCTTCCTGCAAAGCTCGGGCATCATGCACGGCTGCCGCGCGCGGCATTTGACAGTCCTTGCTGCCCTGCGGCGAAACTGTGGTTCCGCTCCACGGAAATTTACCCGCAAAGCCGTCGCTAGCAACAATGTTGCAATCGTGCATACTCGCCGACGCATCGATCCGACGGCTCACCAAGCTGCCCGATAATCAAGACTGCAAGAGCCGCGGCCAGCATGTCAGGGAGGACAATGATGCACCACCAACGCTTGAGCTATGCCAACTGCGTCAAGTCCGCGGCGCTTGCGGGGCTTTTGACGATCGCCTTCGCAAGCGCAGCCAACGCGCAGAAGAAATACGATCCGGGCGCAACCGACGCCGAAATCAAGGTCGGCAACATCATGCCCTATTCCGGTCCGGCGTCCGCCTACGCCACGATCGGCAAGACCGAAGCCGCCTATTTCAACAAGCTCAACAGCGAAGGCGGCATCAACGGCCGCAAGGTCAACTTCATCTCCTACGATGACGCCTACTCACCGCCGAAGATGGTCGAGCAGGCCCGCAAGCTGGTCGAGAGCGACGAGGTGCTCCTGATCTTCAATCCGCTGGGCACGCCGGGCAATACCGCGATCCAGAAATACATGAACTCCAAGAAGGTGCCGCAGCTGTTCGTCTCCACCGGCGCGGCCAAGTGGAACGATCCGAAGAACTTCCCGTGGACCATGGGCTGGCAGCCGAGCTACCAGGTCGAAGCGCGCATCTATGCCAAGTACATTTTGCAGAACTATCCGGGCAAGACCATCGGCGTGCTCTATCAGAACGACGATTTCGGCAAGGACTATCTGATCGGCCTGCACGACGGGCTCGGCGACCAGGCCAAGAAGCTGATCGTCGTCGAATCCTCCTACGAGACCTCGTCGCCGACGGTGGATTCGCAGATCGTGCAGATCAAGGGCGCCAACCCCGACATCTTCGTCAACATTGCAACGCCGAAATTCGCGGCGCAGGCGATCAAGAAAGCCGCCGAGCTCGACTGGCATCCGGTGCAGTTCCTGACCAACGTCTCCGGCTCGATCGGCGGCGTGATGAAGCCGGCCGGCTATGAAGCGAGCCAGGGCGTGCTGTCCACGGCGTATCTCAAGGACCCCAAGGATACCGAGTGGAAGAACGATCCGGCGATGACCGAGTGGCGCGCCTTCATGACCAAGTGGTATCCCGAAGGCGACCTCGACGACGCCGCGACCGTATTCGGCTATGGTGTCGCCAAGGGGCTCGAGCAGGTGTTGCGGCAATGCGGCGACAATCTTACCCGCGAGAATCTGATGAAGCAGGCGGCCAGCCTCAACTTCGAGATCGGCATCTATCTGCCCGGCACCAAGATCAAGACCGGGCCGGACGACTATGCGCCGATCGAGCAGTTGCAGATGATGCGCTTCAAGGGCGAGAGCTGGGAGCGGTTCGGCCCCATCATGAGCGGCGAGAAGAGCAGTTGAGGGCTTTCCTCCACAACTTTGCGGTTCGTGATGCCCGGCCGTGCGCCGGGCATCCACGTCTTCGACATGATTCACGAGCAAGACTTGTCGCAAGCAAGACTCGTTACGAGCAAGATTTGCGATGGCCGGAACCCAGACCAGCCGAAGCGACGCCGTTCTTCAGGCTCAAATGTCCGGCCACCACGAATTCCAGGCACATCCTGCGATCGGAAGGACAACAACAATGAAAATCACCGACGTCCGCGCCCACCATATCCGCATTCCCTATGACGCCGGGCCCGCGAGCTTCCGCCAGGGAGCTTCCGCGATCTCGGCGCTCGACATGGTGCTGGTCGAGGTTTCGACCGATGCCGGCCTCACCGGCTGGGGCGACGCGTTCGCCTATGTCTGCCCGAAGACGAGTTGCACGGCGGTGGCCGAGATGATCGCGCCGCAGGCGCGCGGCCTCGAGGTGCCCGACGCCGCCAGCATCCCCGCCGCGATGGAGCAGATCCAGCGCAACCTGCATCTGTTCGGCCGCTACGGCATCACGATGTTTGCGATCTCGGCGCTCGACATCGCGCTGTGGGATCTCGCCGGCAAGGTGAAGGGCGTGCCGCTGCATCAACTGATCGGCGGCGCGAAGCGCAGCACGATCCCGGCCTATGCGAGCCTGATGCGGATCGGCAATCCGGCGCATATCGCCGCCGAATGCAAGAAGGCGATCAAGCTGGGCTATTCCGCGATCAAGCTGCACGAGACCACCGTGCCTGCGGTGGCCGCCGCGCGCGAGGCGATCGGCCCCGGCGTGCCGCTGATGGTCGACATGAACTGCCCGCTGGACGGACCCGCGGCGATCCAGTTCGCGCGCGACTGCAAGCAGGCCGCGCCGCTGTTCCTGGAGGAGCCGGTCTGGCCGCCGGAGGATTTTGCGACGCTCGCCGAGGTGCGCAGAGAAGGCCGGCTCGATATCGCGGCCGGCGAGAACGCCTGCACCGTGCATCAATTCCGCCAGATGATGACCGCGGGCGCGGTCAGTCACGCGCAGCCCTCCGTGATCAAGGTCGGCGGCATCACCGAATTCCTCAGGGTGGCCGTCCTCGCCGACGAGTTCGGCGTCCAGGTGATTCCGCACTCGCCCTATTTCGGGCCTGGTTTCCTCGCCACGCTGCATCTGATGGCGATCCGCGACGCGGGGCTGATCGAGGTGTTCTTCATGAAGCGTCCCGCCTGCCTGTGGGGCGACCGCATCGACGTCGACGCCAACGGCCATGTCGCCGTGCCGCAGGGCCCCGGACTCGGTTACGAGCCGGATCGCGACGTGATGGAGAAGTATCGGGTGGCGTAGCTGAGACACGCTTCCTGTCATTGCGAGGAGCGAAGCGACGAAGCAATCCATCGTTCCGCAGGCGCGGTGGGATGGATTGCTTCGCTTCGCTCGCAATGACGGTTTTCTACTTCGTCCCGTCCTTCGCGGCGGGCGCGGCATCCTTCGCCGGCGGCGCGCCGGCCTTCTTCTTCAGGTCCTCAGTGAGCTTGACCTGCGCGGCCTGCAGATCGGTGACGAGCTTCTGCAGACTGGCCGCTGCGCTCTGCAAGCTCGCGATCTGCCGGTTGGCGGCGTCGAGCTTCTGCTGATGATCCGATGTGAGCTTGTTGATCCTCTTCTGCAGGAAATCGATATTGCTCTGCAGACAGCTCGTGCGCCGCTCCATGGTTTTCTCGACGGTGCAGATCTCGATGCCGGGAACGTCCTGCGCATGCGCGGTTGCGGCGACGCCGAGTGCAAGCGGAGCCAGCAAGGCGAGAACAAAACGAGCGGTCATCGGCGTCTCCAGGCAAATGCGTCATTCACAGTTTTGTGCTCGCGACGCTGAAAGCGAGGCAGACATACCACACTGAAACCGCATTCAAGCGGTGTGCTTCACCCATTACGGGACTACTCGTGGGGACGGGGGCCTCGGAACTTGTTTGGTTCGATCCCTTTTGGCTCGGCCTTGGGCAGTGGAGACAGATCGCATGGCAACGCGCGAAAAACGGATGGCGCAATTCGACGGCAATGGCGAACCTGCGCCGGAACAGCGCGTGGAAGTACTTTGTGAGGATCATAGCGGAACGTATCAGCTGCCGTTCGCCTGCCGCTTCGTCAACGGCCAGTGGCGCAATGACACCACCGGCGGCGCGCTGGAAGCCAACGTCATCGCCTGGCGGAAGCCGCGCGAGAAGCAGGCGGGCACGGGCATGGCCTGAGGCCGGCACCGGCGCGCGCTGTTTCAAAACGCGACGCGCGCGCACCGTGCCTTAAGATTTGGAACGCGGGTGGAACGAACCGCGTCCGAATCACTGATCGAGCGGCGTACTGCGTTGTTCACGGCTAGATGTGGTCATCAGCCCGAGGCTGCGCACCACATACAGAAGCATGACGATCGGCCGCAGCCAGCGGCCGATAACAAAGGTTAACTCCTCCGCAGACGACATTGCGATCCCTCCTCTCTGTCCTGCCTGGCGATCATTTCCACGGCGTGATCGGCGGCACCGTTTCGGTCGCCGGCGGCACATCCACGGTCTTGAAATCGGCCGGGCTGACGATCTCGAGGTATTCCATGTCCTTCGAGTAATCGAACAGGTAGTGGGTGATGCCGGGACGCTGATGGATGACGTCGCCGGCCTCGACCAGCGTCTCCTTGTCCTCGTACATGAAGCGCGCCCAGCCCTTGGTCATGATGACGATCTGAAAATCGCACAGATGCTTGTGCCAGCCGGTGCCCTGCTCCGGCGGCATGTCGGGATTGGCCTTGACCAGGTGGCAGATCACCTGCCCGCTGGTGGCATCGGCGATGCCGAGATCGCGATACAGGAAGAAGTCGCGCAGACCTCCGCCCTTGAACTCGGTGTCACCGGGTTTGACGTGGGAAAATTTGCTGACGACGGCGTGCTGGTTCATTTCAAGCCTCCACGGTTCTCGTGTTCGCGAGATCGCGGCGCGGCTCAGCGTCCAAATTTTCGGCAGCGTCGCATCGTCGCGGTCACAGCTCGGTCATTGCCATGCGAAATCCTTGCCAGCCGGGTTGGGCTGCGGCGAACCGTCTCGCCATGCGCTGATATCGCCGCGGAAGCATTTGGAGCGAGGCGCGAATTTGCGCTTCGACGGCTGTCATGCACACCCGTCGCGTGGCGCCGATGCCTGACGCCGACGGCACGTCCATTGAGCAAGGCTTGCCTCGTGCTTGAGCCGCCGATGCAGGCAGGCCGGCCCGGGCGCTGCCTAATATTCGACCTCGAGCTCCTCGACGTCGGCCGGCTCCGCCTTCGCGGCCTCGATCCATTCCTGCATCTCGGGCATCGTCATGATGGTGCTGGCATACACCGCAAGCGCAGGCTCGAGCTTGACGTCATAGGTCATGAAGCGGGTCACGACCGGCGCATACATCGCGTCCGCCATGGTGCGGCGTTCGCCGAACAGGAACGGCCCGCCCGATGAGCCGAGGCAGTCGCGCCAGATGGTGCAGACGCGGTCGATGTCGGCCTGCGCCCGCGACCAGATCTTGAAGCCGGGAAAATGGCCCTTGAGATTGACCGGCAGCGACGAGCGCAGCGTGGTGAAGCCGGAATGGATTTCGCCCGAGATCGAGCGGCAATGCGCGCGCTGGATCCGGTCTTCCGGCAACAGCCCGGCATGCGGCATGATCTCGTTGAGATACTCGCCGATCGCCAGCGTATCCCAGACCGTCGCACCGTCGTGGCGCAGGCAGGGCACCAGGATCGAGGACGACAGCAGCAGCAGCTCGGCGCGGGCCGACGGGTCGTCGGGCGCGGTGACCACCTCCTCGAACTCGAGCCCGGCGAATTTCGCCAGCAGCCAGCCGCGCAGCGACCAGGAGGAGTAATTCTTGCTGCTGATGGTGAGTGTCGCTTTCGCCATATCGGTCCCTCACGCCTGAACGCGTCCTCAGCTCCCGGACATCGCGCGCCGGTTCAGCCGCCGCGCACCCGGCGCCATCGGTTTTTGCAGCAAGCCACGTGCCAATTTGCCGGGCGGCCGGCACCGCCTCTGGCGTCGATATTGCATGGCAAGCCGGGCCACGGGTGGATGCGTATGATGTCAATGCTGTACCAAGCCTATCAGAACCACATGGACCTCACCGCGCCGTGGCGAACCGGCGCCGCGGCGGCGTTGCGCTATCTCAATCTGGTGCCGCGCGGCGCTTCCTACCGGACGTTCGGCCGGCTCGCCGCCGCGCTCGAGCTGATCTCGCGCTCCAGCCTGAGCTACGCCCGTCCCGACTACGGCATCGGCAGCGTGACCGTCGGCAACAGGGAGTTGGAGGTGACGGAGGAGGTCGCCTATGCGACGCCGTTCGGCTCGCTGCTGCATTTCAGGAAGGTGGACGGACCGGAGCAGCCGCGGCTGTTGCTGGTGGCGCCGATGTCCGGGCATTTTGCCACGCTGCTGCGCGGCACCGTGAAGACGCTGCTGCAGGACCACGACGTCTACATCACCGACTGGCACAACCCGCGCGACATCCCGCGCAGCAAGGGCCGCTTCGGGCTCGAGGATTACACCGACCATCTGATCGACTTCCTCGGCCAGCTCGGCCCGCGCGCGCATATGGTGGCGATCTGCCAGCCTTCGGTGTCGGCGCTGGCGGCCGCCGCGATCATGTCGGAGGATAATCATCCGGCGCGGCCGGCCTCGCTCACCCTGATGGCCGGGCCGATCGACACAAGGATCCAGCCGACCAAGGTGAACGAATTCGCCAAGAGCAAGCCGATCAAATGGTTCGAGGACAATCTGATCAATTACGTGCCGATGCAGTGCAAGGGCGCGTTGCGTCAGGTCTATCCCGGCTTCGTGCAGCTCACGGCGTTCGTGTCGATGAATCTGGAGCGGCACATCAAGCAGCATATCGATCTGGCCGATCATCTCGCCAAGGGCGAGACCGCCAAGGCCGCGGTGATCAAGACCTTCTACGACGAGTATTTCGCGGTCATGGACCTGCCGGCGGAGTTTTACATCGAGACGGTGCGCGACGTGTTCCAGGAGCATCTGTTGCCACAGGGCATGCTGATGCATCGCGGCCGCCCGGTGAATCCGGCGGCGATCCGGCGCATGGGGTTGATGACGGTGGAAGGCGAGAAGGACGACATCTGCTCGATCGGCCAGACGCTCGCCGCGCAAGACCTCTGCACCGGCGTTCGCACCTATCGCAAGGTGCATCACATGCAGGCCGGCGTCGGCCATTACGGCGTGTTCTCCGGCAAGCGCTGGAACAACGAGATCTATCCGCTGCTGCGCGATTTCGTGCATGTGAATTCGTGACGGCGCGACGACGCTCTTTCCCCGTCATTGCGAGCCAACGGGTCGCGCGAACGCGCGCCCGATGACAGGCTCCGCGAAGCAATCCATCGCTCCATGCATGCGGAACGATGGATTGCTTCGTCGCTTCGCTCCTCGCAATGACGGCGTGGCGCTAGCCATGCCTGCCCTCGCGCAGTAGTCTCCCCGGCCACGACGACCCGCTTCCGAAGAATCGTCCAGGGAGAAACTCCATGCGCGCGCCTACCGCCTTCCGTGCCCTCACACTCGCCGTCATCGGCGCCCTCGCCTTCACCTCAGCCGTATCCGCCGCCGAAGTCCATGTCATGATCTCGGGCGGGCTGACGGCGGCCTACAAGGCGCTGGTGCCGGAGTTCGAGCGCAAGACCGGGCACAAGGTGGTGACCGCCTTCGGGCCGTCGATGGGCACCACGACCAATGCCATTCCGGTACGGCTGGAGCGCGGCGAGCCGGCCGACGTGCTGATCATGGTCGGCTATGCGCTCGGCGATCTCATCAAGCAGGGCAAGGTGGTGGCCGACAGCCGCGTCGACCTCGTGAAGTCGCCGATCGGGATCGCGGTGAAATCAGGCGCGGCGAAGCCCGACATCGGCTCGGCCGACACCGTCAAGCAGGCGCTGCTGGCGGCGAAATCGGTCGCCTATTCGGACAGCGCCAGCGGCGTCTATGTCTCGACCGAGATGTTCGCAAAGCTCGGCATCGCCGATCAGATGAAGGACAAGGCGCGGATGATCCCGGCGACCCCGGTCGGCGAGATCGTCGCCAAAGGCGAGGCCGAGATCGGCCTGCAGCAGATCTCCGAGCTGAAGCCGGTGACCGGCATCGACATCGTCGGCCCATTGCCGGAGCCGTTGCAGAAGATCACGGTGTTTTCCGCCGGGATCGCGACGGTTTCAAAGGAGCGTGAGGCCGGCAAGGCGCTGATCAGCTTCCTCGCCTCATCAGATGCGCGCGACGCGCTGGTGAAGAGCGGCCTCGATCCGATCGCGGCGGGTGGGACGCACTGAAGTCGGCCTCCCTCCCTCTCCCCGTCATCCTGAGGCGCGAGCGGAGCGAGCCTCGAAGGATGAATCGGCCACCAGCGGGCCGTTCATCCTTCGAGACGCGCTACGCGCTCCTCAGGATGACGGGAAGAGGGCCGGCTATCCGCTACCGCAAGTGATGCGCGCCGTAGGCCAGCAGCACCACCACGACCAGCGCCAGCAGCAGCGTGGTCGACTTCCAGAACAGCACCGGGTTGCGCTCGATCAGCGGGGTCGATGACGTCGTCAGATATTTTGCGTTGGGATTGCGCAGGTCGAACAAGAATTCCGAAAAGCTCTCGTAGCGCTTGAGCGGATTGGCGTGCACGGCGCGCTCCAGCGCGCCGTCGACCCAGGTCGGGACGTCGCGGCCGCCATGCGCGGCCGGCCGGTAAGCCAGCCGGTTGAAGTCGGCTCGTGTGCGGGCCCGCGCGATCTGCGCGCCATAGGGCAAGCGTCCCGTCAGCATCTGGTAGGTGACGACGCCGAGCGAGAACAGATCGGAGCGCGCAGTGCCGCCCTCGCCGAGGAAATATTCCGGCGCGGTGTATTGCTGGGTGCCCAGGATGTCCTCGACGCCCGCCGGCACCGCGTCTGCGACACCCGCAATCCGGGTCGAGCCGAAATCGATGATCTTCACCGTGCCGGTCCTGTCGATCATGATGTTGTCGGGCCTGACGTCCTGATGCAGCATCTCCTTGCGGTGAAAGGCGCGCAGCCCTTTTGCAATTTGCTCGGTGATGTCGCGCACCGTCTCCAGCGCCGGTGCTGGATTGTCCGTGATCCACTGCGTCAGGGTCTGACCGTCGATATATTCCATCGTGACGTAGAGGAAGTTGCGCTTGCGCTGCGGCAGAAACGGCTTCAGCACATGCGGGCTGTCGATCCGCCGAGCGACCCACTCCTCCATCACAAAGCGCTTCAGATAGGCCGGATCGTCGCGCAGGTCGATCGAGGGGATCTTGATCGTGACCGTGGTGGCGCTGTCCTCATCGACCGCGAGATAGATGTGGCTGCGGTGCGATGCGTGCAGCTCGCGCACGATGCGATAGCCGTCGAACAGCATCCGTGCGTCGAGCAGCGGCGGCAGCGGCAGTTCGGTCGGCTGGCCGAACACCTCGCCGGCATCGCCGTCGGGCAATTCGTCGATCCGGACGATCTGCACGGTGAGATTGTCCGGGCTGCCGTTCTCATAGGCCTGTTCGACGATCGACTTCGCGGCAACATCGAGATCGGCGGCGCCGTCTTTGATCGCCTTCGCCAGCTGCCGCGCCGGGACATGCTCGTAGATCCCGTCGGTCACCAGCAGGAAGATGTCGCCGCGCTCCAGCGGGAGAGCCTGGTAGTCGATCTCGAGCTGCGGGTTCACGCCGAGCGCGCGGCCGAGATAGCTCTGCTGCGAGGAGATCACGACGCGGTGGTCGTTGGTCAGTTGCTCGAGGCTGTTGCCGGCGACGCGGTAGATCCTGGAGTCGCCGACGTGGAACAGGTGCGCGGTGGTCGACCGAACGACCAGGGCGCTCAGCGTGCAGACGTAACCCTTGTCCTTGTCGTAGGGATTCTGGCTGCGCCTGGTCTGCGCGTGCAGCCAGGAATTGGTCGCCTCCAGCACGCGCTGCGCCGAGCTCTTCACCGACCAGGATTCCGAGGTGCAGTAATAGTCGGTCAGGAAGCTCTTGACCGCGGACTCGGCGGCAATGCGGCCGACGCTGCTTGAGGAGATGCCGTCGGCGAGCACCACGGCGATGCCCTTCAGGCCGAGCAGCGGCTCGCCGGGGATCAAGGCGCCGTGGAAGTCCTGATTGGCGTCCTTGCGGCCCTGATCAGAGAATTGCCCGACCGATATTGTCAGCGCGCGCGGCATCGACCGTCCCAAAGCCAATGGGGCCCTCCGCGACAGGAGAGCCCCATAAGCTAGCCAGGATCAAGCCGCGAGGCGCTGGCGCTTCGGGGCCGTCTTCACATGCGTGGTGTAGAGCGTGAGCCCGGTGAAGGCGAGACCGCCGGCGAGATTGCCGAGCACGGTCGGGATCTCGTTCCAGATCAGGTAATCCATGATCGAGAACTTCGCATGCAGCATCAGTCCGGACGGGAACAGGAACATGTTCACCACCGAATGCTCGAACACCATGTAGAAGAACACCAGGATCGGCATCCACATCGCGATCACCTTGCCGGGCACCGTGGTGGAGATCATCGCGCCGACGACGCCGGTCGAGACCATCCAGTTGCAGAGCATGCCGCGGATGAACAGCGTGGCCATGCCCGCTGCGCCGTGCGCCGCGTAGCCCAGCGTTCGCCCCTCGCCGATGTTGCCGATGGTCATGCCGACCTTGTCGGGCTCCTGCGTGAAGGCGAACGTCGTCACGAACGCCATCATGAACGCCACCGTGAGCGCGCCGGCAAAATTGCCGATGAACACCAGGCCCCAGTTGCGCAGCACGCCGCCGAGCGTCACGCCGGGACGCTTGTCGAGCAGCGCGAGCGGCGAGAGCACGAACACGCCGGTCAATAGATCGAAGCCCAGCAGATAGAGCATGACGAAGCCGACCGGAAACAACAATGCTCCGACAAGCGGCTGACCCGTATTGACGTTGATCGTCACGGCGAACCAGGCCGCCAGCGCGAGGATCGCGCCGGCCATATAGGCGCGGATCACGGTGTCGCGGGTCGACATGAAGATCTTGGATTCGCCGGCATCCACCATCTTGGTGACGAATTCGGACGGAGCGAGATAGGCCATTCGTAAAATCCCCTTGCGCAATTCGGCCGCGCCGGTTGCCTGCCGGAAGCGACGCGGGTTGGTTGAAATGCTCGTTCGTCCGGGAGATGGGGGGTCAACGATTGCTCGAGACGCCCGGGCCGGGCGCCTTGATCCCCTCGCCTCGGCCAGCGTTGGCCCTTGGCAATCCGGAGGACGGCAGTCGTCATTGACTGGTGCAATCAAAAGCAATGGATGTGCCAAGCGGCGACGCTGGCGGTTGGCTTTAAATCCCTGTTAATACAATGAGTTAGGCTGGTGGCGCAGGAAGCGCGCGGCACGATGGCGCGGAATTATGCAGCATGCCCAGATGTCGCCCAGAGGATGTGCGCCCCTCCATCACCGTCATCCTGAGGAGCCGCGGAGCGGCGTCTCGAAGGATGGACGGCCCGGCTGGTGGCCGTCGACCCTTCGAGACGCGCTACGCGCTCCTCAGAGCTTGTGACCCTATGAGTTGCGAGCGCGGCATTTGCCCTGGTAAGGCGATGGCGCGATCGGAAG
>NZ_JASAUT010000065.1:0-44633 GCF_029952935.1 Bradyrhizobium sp. Mp19
TCGTTCCCGGTCCAGGGGAGCAATTTACGTGAGGCAACGGCTTAGGATCCGGTAACAATTAAGGCGAGGCAATGCGAGGTTCGCGATGAAGGACGCCATCGCTCGCAACTACGATGCGGTCGAAGATGGTGGTGAATTGTTCCTAATTGCAGTCCGCCGCAGCGGCTCTTTTTGCCAGGCGGGACGGTTGGACGCACAGCAAAGCCTATCCGCGCGCTCCGAGGGCAATCTTATTTGCGCCTGGGCTCGTTATTCGAACCTTCGATCCCCATATCCATATCTGTCCTGGTCAACCAACGAGAGGGCTCTGCATGTTCACATCCGAGCAGCATCGCCCAAGGGCAACCGCGCGCGGCGAACTCGTCAAGGGTTCTCAGCTTAGGAAACGCGTAAATTCAAGACCTGAAGGGACGGCTTCGTCTTTTTGACGGATGACAAGCGAGGGTTCGCGGAGGCTTGCAACGGCTCCGTTCTCATCCCGGAGCAGGACCATCCCCGCGGCGCAGCCCTCGCGGCTGACGAGGAGTACATTCTGCGTTGTCTTGGCGCGGCCCTCATCATGCAATGGAACGCCTTGCCGACGGTGCTGCAACGGGAGATCTTCGACGCCGCCGGGGCGGTTGGAAGGTCGGTGGAGACAGCGGAGCTCCGCGGGCAGATTGCCTGATTTCTGCACAACCACAAGGATGATTCCGGTCGCGGCAAATTGCCTGTGACAGAAGGCACGCCTGCCGATGCGAGATCCAGTGCTCTGGCTGCGCCAGCGTCGTTCTGGCTGTATGTTTTAGCCATCACGGCGGGAGCGTAACACCCTCAGTCACCTAGGAGAGCCCGTGCAGTAGCACCTCGGACAGACCTCGTGACAAGCTGCGGGAAGCGGTGACACCTGCGCGCTTCGCCAACGGCACAATCTGCTTGGCATTTGAAAGCTCACCTCATTGGTAGGTGGCGCTGCCTTAATCCATTCCGCAGGCCAAGAGGCGGTAATACTAATCGCGGGAATGCAGCGAGCCCACTTCGCATCGGCCGCTGGGCGCAGCGCGTACGACCTCGCGCTGCGATGCCATCCCTTGTGGGATTGCGGCGACTCAGAGAGTTTCGTCGGAGGCATAACACCGCAGATTTTTCAGACCGCCTCCATTGCCAGTCATTATTGATTAGGCGTTGGACCCGAAACGGAGTAGCGTCTTTGTAGCGGTCAAGCGGATTGCTTGCCCGACAGCTGCCAAAACGGCGACGCACCGAAGTCCTCGCCTCCATCTAAATGGCAGCGCATTGCCGTCGGTAGGCAAACTCTTTCCAAAATTGCTGTTCCAAACAACACGGGAGTGCCGACCACGTCGCGCGCGTCAGGTAATCGCAGAAGGAAGAACGACATGAAAATGAGCAATGTAGTTCCCAGTGCCCTGTCTGCGGCAAAGTACACTTATGGCGCGGCGACCATATGGGTCGCTCCTTCTCCCCTCATCAAATCGGCGCATTTCCTTGAAAGGATTGGACTCGCCACGATTGGAGGCACGTGCGGCATGTACGTGGCCGCAACGTTGATGCGCCTCGAACACGAACTGTTTGGAAGTGTCTGGTTCATCTTGCTGCTGATGCTCTACGGAGCTTTTAGCTTCTATATCGGCATCGACCTACCTCGCCATCGTGCTCAGGGGCTCCCGGAAGAGCGGAGCCACACCGATGCGGCTGAGATCTTCAGCGCAGCAGGCACATTCATTGCCGCGATTGCAGCGTTTCTATCTGTCAGCATGATTGTCGTTGATCAGGTCGTGTCTCACGGTTCGATCGTTGTGATCGCAGGCTGTTGGGCAATCGGTTCTTCAGTTCAAATTGCTGCCGGTACCATCGCGCGCAACTCCGTGGCCGAAGCTGGTAGGGAGTAACTTCCGATGGCAATTGGACCGACGCCGCTGGCCGATTTTTTTAGCGCGCGACAGTGAGAGGGCACACCGACAAGACGTAGCAAATAGGGAAAGTCATTAGGATGATGAATCACGTGTAGTCTATTCTCCAGAAGAGCTTGCCAGCTTCAAAGCAATTTTTGAGGATGCGATAGGGTCATTCTCACCCACTGTGCTCACGACCTCCAACCGTTTGCAGGTTGCGCAGAACATCCTCGCTCGTGCTGCGACCGGTGAGCGCAATCAGAACGAACTGCGGCGTGCGGCATTGGCATCAATTGCTTAGCAAGCCGACGGATGTGGGTATCAAGCCGCCTTCAACTTGGAGTCCCTGCTCCTCGCCTGCACCTGCGCTAAAAATATTCACATTCGAGTTCTTGGAACCATCCTGTCGCGAGCCCATTGGCTCACTGACACAATCACCTTTGGAGAAATGCTATTATGAAAACCTTCGCAATCACTCTGGTAGCCGCCGCAAGTACGCTTATTGTGACCGCCGCTTCAGCCGCCCCACTTTCCGCCAGTGTATCGATTGCACCGGAGAGCAACATTCAAAACGTTCGCATGGTCTGCAATGAAGATGGTCGCTGCTGGCGCGAACGCGGCGAACGCCATGTTATCATCCGCGACGGGCGCGATGCTTACGGATATGCTCCTCGCGAGCGTTACATCGAGCGGCGCGGCTATGACGACCGTGCCGGCGTCGGCTTCCGCGCTCCCGGCGTGAGCGTCGGAATCGGGACCGACCGCTACTGAGAGACGACGGGATATCTATGAATGGCCGCGGAGTACTCCGCGGCCATTTTCATTGAGGCCATCTTCAAATGGCATAGATCGAACGCTTCACTCGGCGTCTGACGCGCAGTCTCGGTTAAACTTTGCCGCTACCCCTCGTGGCCAGTCGAGAGTATTCAGATGGCCAGGTCGAAGCACATCGGCAGTTTCGCCGATCAGGCGAAGTCCAGAAGCACGATCGGTTCAAAAATTTGCGGGGACCAGGTCGTAAGAGCCTCTGCTGCCGCGGACGTACACCTTGGCAGCGGCGGCGCAGATCAAGTCACGGTTGGAATCGAATGCGCGGAGGAAGCCCGGCTCATCGCAACCGATATCCGGTTGAATTCGCTTCAGCGCATTTTCGTTGATGAAAAACGATGCCTCAATAGCGCTGTCGTGTCCCCAAAATCGTACGGCACGCCGCGTGCGGTCATATGACCGGCTATGGTTCGGAAACTCGATCATGTTGCCGGGGCCGATCAGTTGTCGGAGCACGAGACCTCCGTGCCGGCTGCACGCGATTTGCGTCGCGGCATATTCGATGGCGATAGCCGATCCTGTCTCCGACGCACTCGCGTGCAACCGGTCGATACGCTGACAAGATGTGCTGTAGCCAAAGCTTGGCGCGAAGGGAGGGAGTTTGGAGCGATCCGGTTGCGCCAGCCTCCAAATGGCTATGCTGGAAGCGGATTACAACCCCGCTCGATCCTGTCACAGCAAATAGTTGCGCCTGGCCTCGTTATTCTGCGGATCGGCACTATATCCTAGACATCACCGCCCACCCCTCGGCTGTTATCGGTGACTGAGAGCATTGTGCTCCCGCCGCGACCTAGAGGCGGTTACTATGTCAGATATCTCCAAATTCAGCGTTCGCGAGTGGCTGGTGCCTCCGGTACTGCTGCCGGTCTTTTTTGTGCTGCTGATCGCTGCTGCGATGCTTATTCAGTGGTAGTTTCCCTCGGTGGGCCTGCGCCGTCAGCTCAAGCCAACCGCTCATTCCGGCCAGTCAAGCGAGTCCAATCGTCGTTAGCTTGCAAGCTGAACATCCGGGCGGCAGACGCCCTGGATAGAGCCCGCAAGATGCCGCCGGGAGACGAGCGCGCGGATGCGATGAAAATGGCTAAGATCCTGGAGAACGCCGCTGAAATGCTCGAGCATTTCAGCGGCAGGGTCGGCGTGCCAGCAAAATGACGGTTCCCGCGCTCCACCGTTCAGGCCCAATCTCGGATAATTAGTGAAAACAGCACCTGGGCATGGATCGTAGGGGCACCGAGATGCTTGTCTCAGATCAATCGCTTGTTTCAGTCACACCCGTTTTTCCGTGGATGCCCATCCGATGGTGCCCGATCTTTCACGCAGTCCGGCCGTCGTTCTCGTCGTAGAGGACGAGATGATGCTCCGCATGCGCGCGGTCGACATGGTGGAAGACGCCGGTTACACGCCGCTTGAAGCTCTGGATACCGACGAAGCCGTCGCAATCCTGGAATCCAGGTCCGACATCGCGCTCATGTGCACCGACCAGCTGCCCGGCAGCATGGACGGACTGGGTCTTGCGCGTACCGTGCACAAGCGTTGGCCGGCGATCAAGATCATCCTGGTGTCGGGGCATTTGAACCCATCGAGCATCGATCTTCCCCCCTGCAGCAGATTTTTTGGCAAACCACTCCAAGCCTGGCAAATCATAGCTGAGCTACGCAGCATGATTGGCCACGCTTGAATCTCGTGGTTTTTGGCGCTGTCTGCCGTCAGACGCTTCAATGCGAACGCTCGGCGGAAATCAAGTGCGGTACCCAGCCCGGGGTGATACAGTTGCAAATGCTCGAAGTTGATCTCCGCACAGACAAGCGCCCGGGCGGCGCAGAATTCCGGCAGGACTTCCTGGCGGCAGAGAATGTCAGCCTGCGGCTACTCCTGGCGCAAGCTGAGATCAATACAAGGAGTCTGCTTGCCAAGGCCGGCATCGACGCCAAAGAGCGCGAGGGATCCGACAAGCTGCAGAAGCTGATCCTCGAAGAGCTGCACCACCGCATCAAGAACACGCTCGCGACCGTCGCCGCAATCGTCTCCCAGAGCCTGCGCAACCTGCAGGGGGTTGAGCACGCGCAGCGCGCCATCGAGGGCCGGCTCTTGGCACTCGGCCGGGCGCACGATCTCCTTCTGCAGGCAAAATGGTCCAGCGCCGATCTTGGCACGGTCGTTCGCAGCGCCATCGAAGCCTTCGACAATCCCGACGAATCGAAATTCTCGATCACGGGACCCGATATCCGGATGGCGTCCGGTGCCGTCATCGCCGTCGCGATGACGCTCAACGAGCTTTGCACGAATACCACCAAGTTTGGCGCCCTGTCGGTCCCGGAGGGACGCGTCGACATCATCTGGACGGTGGACCAAGCGACACAACGCTTGCACCTCACCTGGACCGAAAAGAATGGCCCGATCGTCCAGCCGCCCGCAAAGCGCAGCTTCGGAACACGGCTGATCGAAACCCTGGGCAAGCAGTTGCGGGGTGACGTGCAACTAACCTATGCGTCGACGGGGTTTTCGTACACGTTCGAAGCGCCGATAGCCGCACTGAGCACCCCGGCCACATAGCTCGTGCGCGACGTATCGCGTGAGTGGACTCCCTTTTCGGGCTTCGGGCCCCTAGGTCTTGAGCGATTTTACTTGTTCATCTGCCGTCAGCCGGCAGACGAGTTCGCAATTGGAGCATTCGAAAGGTCGCAGGTCGGGATGGCCGTGGTCCGATTCGATCCGGGTCAGCGTCATGCGGCCTTGGCACTTCGGACAGCGCGGTCTTGCGATCGGAATAAGCGAGGGCTCGGGGCGTGCGAAGATTTCGGGCATGTGATGCTCCTTTGCGGGGTCGTCACCTGTAGTCGTGAAGCGAATCGGACGGCAAAGCACCAAGATCGCGCACCACCTGACCGGCCGCTGATCAATATTGCTCACATTTTCCGAGAAGTGATTGCAAGATCGGTAAAGAGGTCCGGCCCGCATTCGCGGCATTCGTAGACCGTGCAGCCTCGTTCAACCCGCGTGCTTTCAAGCGCTGGCTCTGACTGAGCAATATTGCTCAGCAAGACATCCGGATGCGGATTAGCATTGGATCTGATCATCGCATGTCGTGCGATAGCACCGCGTCGCTTATCGGCGCGGTGCTCGGTGTCATTGGTTACCTCGTGCCGAACCCGGGCTCGTCGTGATCATTCCGGTCGTCGATAATGTCGCGGCCTTGGCTTTGGCGGGTCCACTCCGAAAGCAGCTAGAGATGGTTCAACATCCACCGGAAACCCGCGCGCTGGCAGCGCCGCTCGCCCGGTATCGCCAACCCGATGACGCGCGAGGCATTTTCGAGCTGGTGATCACGGCAGTACCCTTTTCTGTCATCTGGGCTCTGATGCTCGTCGGCGTTGTCCGCGGCCATGGGATTGGCCTGCTGCTGGCCGTGCCCGCGGCAGGCCTGCTCGTTCGTCTCTTCATGATCCAGCATGACTGCGGCCATGGGTCTTTCTTTCGCAGCCGGCTTGCAAACGATTGGATCGGCCGAGCCATCGGCATTTTCACTTTAACTCCCTACGATTATTGGCGGCGCAACCATGCGCGACATCACGCGAGTTCTGGCAATCTCGATCATAGAGGTTCGGGCGACATCGACACATTGACCGTGAGCGAGTTTGCCGCTCAGTCTCGATGGCGCCAGATTCTCTATCGCCTGTACCGGCATCCGATCGTCATGTTTGGCGTGGGCCCGACATATCTGTTCATCTTGCGGCATCGATTGCCGATTGGGATGATGCGTAACGGCTGGCAGCCCTGGCTGAGCACAATGGGCACGAACGTCGCCATCGCGGTTCTGGTCGCCGGCATGATCCGACTGGTAGGCCTTGGGCCATTCCTGCTGGTGCATCTGCCGGTCATGATTCTGGCTGCGTCGATCGGCGTCTGGCTGTTCTATGTTCAACACCAGTTCGAGAACACCTCATGGTCACGCGATGAAGCCTGGAGCTTTCACGAAGCTGCGCTCTATGGCAGTTCGCACTATCACTTGCCATGGGTCTTGCGCTGGTTCACCGCGAACATCGGCGTCCACCACGTCCATCATCTATGCAGTCGAATTCCCTGCTATCGGCTGCCGGACGTGCTCCGGGATCATCCGGAACTCGCAAATGTGGGCCGAATCACCCTCGTCCAGAGCTTGCGATGTGTGCCGAAGGCCTTGTGGGACGAGAAGGAGCGACGGCTCATTTCGTTCCGGGACGCCGAAATAGGTCTGGTCGCGCGCCATAAGGGGACGCAGAACAATGGTTCCGTTGCGGGTCCTGGAATTCGCCGCTTGAATTCGTGAACTTAACGATGGGTTCGCGCTTGGTTCATTGGAGAACCAGCTTGAGCCGCATGTTCAAACCCTTTGTGTTTCTTATCGCAGCCATCTACTTCCTGGTGGACGCGGTCTTTTTCACTCTCTTCAAACCTGTCTTTCGCCGGTTGGCGAACTGCTGGGTTTTCAAGCGCGTACGAGCGTGGATCGAGTCGCTTCGCCCGTATCCGGCTCTGGCACTGTTCCTCGTGCCGGTCATCTTGCTTGAACCGGTCAAGCCTCTCGCGGCCTACCTGACGGCGACCGGGCACATCGGTCGCGGGTTTGCGCTCCTCATCGTCGGCGAGCTTCTCAAACTCCTGCTCATCGAGTGGCTCTTCTGCGTCAACCGCGACAAGCTGATGTCAATTCCTGCTTTCGCCTGGTGCCACGACAGGTTTTGCCAAGGCCAGGACTGGGTCGCTTCCCTGCCGGCATGGCAACTCGTGCGCGGCTGGAGCTTCAATGCCAAGCGCGCTGTTCAACGACATGCCCTGGAATTCAAGGCTGCGCAGAAGCGAAAGCTGCTTTCCTGGCGATCTTGATCCGCCTCTTCGGCGCGGTCGAGCGGCAGGCGTGGACTGCTGGGAGCTCAGATCGCAACCACATTTGCAGGCCGCGCTCTGTGCGCGCAGGAACGTCGCGGGGTCCTGCCAGTTAGCTCGCCGAGACTTTCACCCCAGGGAGTATCTGCTATGGAGAACGATCGCATTGCCGGTTCGGCGAAGGAGTTCGCCGGTAAGCTCGAGGGCACCGTCGGCGATATCGCCGGAGATGCAAAGAGCCAGGCAGCGGGCCGCCTCCGCGAGGCGAAAGGCACCGCGCAGAACCTGTACGGCCAAGCCAAGGACGCAGCGCGCGACGTTACGGATGCCCCCGCCGACTACGCCAAGGACGCCTATGAGAACAGCGGCGAGACCTTCCGCGACGGCACACAAGCGATCGCGAGGAAAGTGCAGGATAATCCGCTCGGTTCGATGCTGATCGCCGGCGCGATCGGATTTGTGTTGGCGCAATGGCTGGCGCGCCCGACGCGGCGCGCACGATAGCGTTTGGGACGGGTGCAGCCGAGCAAATGCTGGATTGGAGATTGAATCATGAGTGACGACATCCCGCTCGCCCCCTTCCCCTACGAAAGCCTGGATCCTGCTTCAGAGCCGAAATCTCCTATCGCGGAAGTCTCCGACGCCGTGAAGGGAACGGCCAATCGGGTTGCGGGTGCGATAGAAGCGGGACGAAAGCCAGGAATGCCGCTGAGCATCCTGAGCAATATCGCGCGCGAAGCCCCTCTTGGCTCTCTGCTGGTCGCCTTCCTGCTGGGAGTTGCCATCGCCCGCCGTCGATGACGGCTTGCGCAGCTCGAGTGATGGGTCAATCGGAGAAAGCGGAACTCTAGGAGGTCGGAGCCGTTGCACCCTATGGCCGGCTCCGTCGGCATAGATTGAATTTGAATTGGAAAATCAGATGAGAAAGTCATTAATGGTTTCTGCGGCCGTTGCGGCCCTATTGGCCACAACCGGGTTTGCGACAGCTCAAGGCGCCAACCAAGGAGCGGCGAAGGACTCTCCGACGGCCGCTTCGCCGAAAGGTGATCCTGCGGCGCCGATGAATGCACCGGCGGCAAAGGGAGTCGAGAAGGCTACCCCAGGTGCTGGGTCAAAGGAGATGGCGCCCCAACATGCGCAGGGCAAGCCGGATGCGAAAACGACCGGTGACATGAAGGCCGATGGCAAGTCGAAGGCCTCGGAGTCGACGACGCCGGCCGCCACGAAGGACCTAAAGAATCCGGCCGCCGAAACGACGTCGCCTTCGGGCGGCAAGGCGGCGAGCGAGATGAAAGCCGAAAGCAAGACGAAATCGTCTGATTCGGCCGCGACCTCGAAGGACTTGAAGACTCCGACTGCCGAGACCAAGCCCTCGACCTCGGACAACAAGACGACCGGCAACGCCGCAACCGCAGCGACAGCGACGCCTCCCGCCGAGAAGCGCACCCAGATCAGTTCGGCGATGAAGCAAGAGAAGGTCGAGGAAGTTGCAAACGTGAACTTCAACCTCTCGGTCGGAACGGCCGTGCCGGCGGGCGTCCGTTATTACCCGATGCCAGCACGTATCGTCGAGATCTATCCGGAATGGCGTGGATACGATTTCATCCTCGTGCACGGAAGGTACATCGTTCTTCGCCCGCGCACCCACGAGATCGTCTACATCATCGAAGGCTAGGCGACCACGCCAGGCGTATGACAGGCAGTTACGAGGGCGGCTCGAGAGCCGCCCTTGTTGTATGGGTCAACCAGACATGCGAACCTGTCCTGGCATCACTTGCGCCACGCCCTTCCGAAGATCTCGTCAGTTGTCGGCAAATTCAGATACATTTCCCGTCGGAATGCGATCGTCGCCATCAACCGAGCGAATCGTGAGCCCTTAACCCTCGTCGACCGGCGACATCATGGCGATCTTCATCGTCCGGCATAGTACAACGTACCGGTACGAGCGCGAGGTAAGGCTCGGCCGGCATCAGCTAATGGCACGTCCGCGGGACAGCTTCGATCAACGACTGATTGACTTCTCGCTCGATGTGACGCCGAAGCCCTCAGAGGTGAGATGGCTTCATGATGTCTTTGGGAATTGCGTCGCGCACATCGAATTTGACCGCGCGAGCGATTACTTGCGATTCGACTGTGAAATCAAGGTTGACCACACTCCGGAGAACGCCCCGGACTTCAGGATTGAGGATTACGCGAAGGACCATCCATTCACGTATCATGACGAAGAGGCGCCTGACCTGGCACCTTATGTTCAGAGATGGTTCTCCGACCCGGAAGATCATGTTGGCCGGTGGCTGGACACCTTTCTCACGCGGGGGACGAAACGTCCGACGGGCCAGCTCCTGATGACCCTCAATGAAGCAATCTCGGATGGCTTCGCATATGACCGCCGCACGGCGCCAGGAACTCAAATTCCCTCCACCACACTTGAACTGAGGAAAGGCACCTGCAGGGACTTTGCCGTTTTGATGATTGAAGCCGCACGCAGTCTGGGCTTCGCCGCGCGCTTTATCACGGGCTACATCTACGTACCGGATCGCGATGGACCTACCTGGCTGGGTGGGGGAGCCACTCATGCCTGGTGCCAGATTTACGTCCCCGGTTCGGGCTGGGTCGAGTTCGATCCGACCAACGGCATCGTCGGAAACCGGGACTTAATTCGCGTCGCGGTGGCCAGAATCCCGAGCCAGGCCATTCCCCTGTTCGGCACCTATTGGGGAAGTCGCGAGGACGAGCTTGGGATGAATGTGGAGGTCAACGTCAAAACGGCGTCGGCTCTATTGTAGCTGCTGTGATGAAGTGGCTGGAACACAAGTACCACCAGGGCGTTGGGGTTCGCGCCGCGCTGTGTCGCGAGTGTAGGGTGAGCACACACAAAATCGAAGTAGTCGAGCAGCCTTCTCGACTTTGGAGGACGCCGAGTGAAGATCCGGGTCGGCTATGAGATGGTCTACGAGTTTCCGCAACCCACACCCATGATCATGGTCCTGGGCGTTCATTTTACCCGGGCTTCCGACGTTATCGTGCCTGACTATCTGACCACTGATCCTCCGGTGGCGATCAACCCATACCGCGATGGCTTCGGTAACTGGTGCAGCCGTATCGTTGCTCCAGCCGGTCGACTGCGGCTGGCGGCTGATGGCATCATTCGCGACACGGGCTTGCCGGACGCCACCGTGCCCTCGGCTTCCCAACACGCGGTCGAGGACTTGCCGGCAGAGACGATCGTGTATCTTCTCGGCAGTCGCTATTGCGAAACCGACCAGCTATCCGACACCGCGTGGAAGCTCTTCGAGAAGCAGCCGCCCGGATGGGCGCGCGTTCAGGCGATCTGCGATTTCGTCCACAATCACATTCAATTCGGCTACGAGCACGCGCGCGCCACCAAGACCTCCCGGGAAGTGTACCACGAGGGCAAGGGCGTTTGTCGCGACTTTGCGCATCTGGCCATTACGTTCTGCCGCTGCATGAACATTCCGGCAAGGTACTGCACCGGCTATTTGGGCGACATCGCCATGCCGCCCCCCTATGCCCCAGGAGACTTCGCCGGATGGTTCGAGGCCTACATTGGCGGACGTTGGTACACGTTCGATCCGCGCAACAACGTGCCACGGATTGGACGCATCCTGATTGCCCTGGGACGTGACGCTGCTGACGTTCCGATTACGCAGACGTTCGGGCCCAACACCCTGGTGAGCTTTAAGGTGTGGACCGACGAGATCACTTCCTAGCAACGCGACTTGCGGCTTTCCTGGAACGAATGTCGGCGGCGTTGCTTGGTAACGGGCGACCGGATGCAAGTGCCCCCACGCATCCGATGAAATGACGGCCCCAGCGCGCCCCCACGCCCTGGGGCCGTTCCTTTAGGAGAGCCCTTCTGGTCTTGCTCTCTGGGCCTGGGCTTCTCGCCCAAATCAGCACTTCACCGCTTCGAAACCGAGATCGCCGTCAGCCAGTCACTTTCGGGGCGCCGTTGGCTTCTTCGGTATCAGCCATTTCCTCATTTCAGCGGCAAGGCCAAGTTGCTCGGCTTTTCTGATGGCTTCGAATCGCATCGCTCCGGCCGGCAACTGCTTTGCTTGCGCCAGAGCCTCGGATGCCCGGGTAGCCCAATCGTGACGATCCAGATCGTTGCGCGGCAGCGTTGTCATTTCATCGTCCTCAGTGTGGCGCTCGAAAGCCAGCACCGGTCGCCGCGTCGCGTGAAGTGTTGGGGGCCCTGGCTTGTGACCCGAGCACGCTCGCCCCCTGCAGAATAAGGGTAGCGGCACTATCGAACTCTCACCGATCGGCGTCCACGGCGATCGCAGCAGTATGGACCCGGCAGCGCCGCCCGCTGGTCAATATTGCTCACGACCAGGAGTTTGACGGGATCACCGCAGTCCGCTGTCGCGGCAATGCTCTTTGCACGACACAACTGGACGCCAAACGATGCCAACTATCGTGCAAGTTTATTTGGACCTTGGGCTCGTTGTCCGGACCCTTGATCCCCATATCTATTTGAGTCTGATCACCCCATCGGGGGTTGTTCGGAAGGGGCCGCGACTTTCAACGAAAGGGGCCCGGCATGTTTAGATCTCAGCAATCTCGGGCGAGAGAAGCCAAGCACGGCGAACTGACCAAGCACCCGCCCGATCCGGATCAGAACCGTTCGTACGGTGCAGCCCTTGCGGCCCAAGAAGAACGTGTTTTGCGGTGTCTGGGCGCGGCCATCATCATACGATGGAACGCCCTGCCGACGACGCTGCAACGGCAGATCTTCGACACTGCGGGGTCGGTCGGCAAGTTACTGGCGACATCGGCGCTCCGCAGCCAAATCGCCCGGTTTCTTCACAACCACAAGGATGATGCCGGTCGTGGCAAATTACCGGTGACAGAAGACTCGCCTGCCGATGCAAGATCAAGTGCCCTGGCGCTGTCGCGATGGGACAACGAGGGAGGAGCAGTCCACGACTGCCCGCCGATGTAGATGGACGCTGATAACAGGAGGACTCCCATGTCGCTTACACAGTTTCGGGTCGATGACGGACCACACGTCATGGATGGACTAAGGCTTCTTGCTCAGGATGGAAATGATGGCGTAGAAGCGTTTATTGGGCGGAAGGTGATGGACGTCTGGGCGGACTCCATCGAGCATCGTGGAGGGCGACAAAGCCTGTTTCGCGATCAATACAATGCGCTTGGCAGACTGAACCTTCCCGCACTTCAGCGGATCGTGAGCGCGAAATACCGGAGAGGCGCGGCATTCAACCGACAGCATCCCTTCGTCGAGGTTCTATTCTCCGACATTGCGGACAGCGGCGAGGCGCTGGATCTGAGTGAACTGGTTCGAAAGACGTTGCCACCGGCATTTCACAGGATGGCCTGAGTCTCAGAACTCCGAGAATGCTGCGACGTTGGCAGCGTCGCCGCGGAACCCTATCAAGGCTGGGCCGTTCCAGACTCGCAACGGTTGTCAAGAGTATTGAGGAGCCACCAGTGCGAATACTTATGGTCGAGGACGATCCACTTGTCCGCGAATTGGTGGTCGACGCTCTGCGCGAGGAAGGCTACGAGGTCTTTCACGCCTCCAATGGTGAGCAAGCGCTGGCATTGTGCAAGAGGCAGATCGCGGACGTTCTGGTCACCGACATCAGGCTGCCCGGCGGAGTTGACGGGTGGCAGATCGCCGAACGTTGTCGGGAGCATGATCCCCAGCTGCAGGTGATCTACGCGACCGGCTTCTCGCCCGTCGAGGCCCGTCCGGTGCCTGGCAGTCTCACCTTGCACAAGCCCTACCAACCCGACCGCATCGTCGAAGCGGTCAGACAAATGGGAAAAGAAAGACGGCCTCCTTCCATCAGCTGACGGCGCTCCTTGCGGTCCGTCGATCGCCAATAGCTGACTTGCGGACATCTGCGGTGTGGCTTCCGCTTCGCCAAGGAAATCATTCAATGCGCGCAAATCTGCCCATAGGCTCTACGTCCGCGAATGCTCAACCAAGCGGCAATTGGTTCGCCCGGCTGGCAGTTGCGACCTCGCGCATTTCCGGCCGACCGACGACCTTTCTGCTGGCAGTTGCCGTCGTACTCGTGTGGGCGATCACAGGTCCCTTATTCGGCTTCAGCGATACCTGGCAGCTCGTCATCAACACGGGCACGACAATCGTGACGTTCCTGATGGTCTTTCTGATCCAGTCAACGCAGAACCGCGACACGCTGGCCTTGCAGTTGAAACTCGACGAATTGATCCTGGCGACCAAGGCCGCAAGCAACCGCATTGCGGGCATCGAGGAGGCGTCGGATGAAGAAATCAAGCAAGCGAAAGTCGAGATGCTCGAGCGCGCCGGCTGATCCGGATCGGCTCGCAGGACCGGGCATCTCCACTGCATTCAGGCCTCGCAAACCGGACCGCGGCCCGGCGACGTTAGAGGAACTGCACGATAAAGGGCGATTCAGGGAGTCCTGATGGCAGGCACAATCAAACGAAATAACGTTCGCGTTCGCGGCGCCGGCCACCGGACGATGATCTTCGCACACGGCTTCGGGTGCGACCAGAACATGTGGCGCTTTGTGGCTCCCGCGTTCGAAAAGGATTTCATGACCGTTGTGTTCGACCACGTCGGCGCCGGCGGCTCCGACCTCTCGGCCTACGACAGCGCCAAATATTCGACCCTGTCCGGCTACGCCAAAGACGTGGTCGAAATCGGCACGGAGCTCGGATTGAAGGATTCCGTCTTCGTAGGACATTCCGTCAGCAGCATGATGGGCGTGCTGGCCGCCCGACAAGCCCCCGGGATGTTCGGCAAGCTCGTACTCATCGGCCCGTCACCCCGTTACATCGACGACGATGGATACGTTGGTGGGTTCAGCGCTCAGCAGATCGAGGAATTGCTCAGGTTTCTCGACTCGAACCACATGGGTTGGTCGATGCAGATGGCGCCGATGATCATGGGCAATCCCGACCGACCGGAATTGGGTCAGGAGCTAACCAATAGCTTCTGCAGCACGGATCCCGAAATCGCCAAAGCGTTCGCCCGGGTGACCTTCACCTCCGACAACCGCGAAGACCTCGCGGAGGTCTCCCTTCCGACCCTCGTTCTCCAGTGCAGCGAGGATATTATCGCCCCGCCGGAGGTCGGCGAGTTTGTCGCCCGCAATATTCCCAACAGCCGGATGATCGTCCTGGACGCGACCGGGCATTGCCCAAATCTGAGCGCGCCGGAAGAGGTCATCGCGGCGATGCGACCTTTTGTCTAGTGCGCGCCTCCGATCCCCAGTTCAAGGACATGATCGACAACGCGCCCTGCGGTTACGTCACCCTGCAGCCGAACGGCCGGATCGAGTACGTCAACCTCACCTTCCTGGAATGGAGCGGACATACGGCGCCACAGATGATCGGGAAGTGCTTCAGCGATTTTCTGACCATGCCGGGCCGCATCTATTACGAAACCCATATCGCGCCGCTGCTCCGAATGCAGGGATCCTTCGACGAATTCGCCATCGACGTGTTGACCGCCGCCGGTACGCCGCTGCAGATGATCGCCAACGCGAACGAGCGCCGCGATCCGGAAGGAAGGCTGCTGCTCATCCGTCTAGCCCTGATCAAGGCGACGGATCGGCGGCGCTACGAGCACGAGCTTCTGGCCGCCCGAGAATTGGCGATTGGCGCCGAGAAGGCGACGCAAGAACTGCTGCGGCTCGAGCACGAAACCTCCGAGTTGCGCGAACAGTTCATCGCCGTGCTCGGTCACGATCTTCGCAATCCTCTCGCCTCCATTAGCGCCGGCGCGAGAATTCTCGACCGAACCGTCCATAGCGAAAAGGAACACCAGATCATCGCCATGATGCAGACCACGGTCATGCGAATGGCCTCGATGATCGACAACGTCCTCGACTTCGCGCGCGGTCGGCTGGGCGGCGGCATTACCCTGGAACGCGATGCAAGAGCGCCGCTCGAACCTGCCCTTGCCCAGGTGGTCGACGAACTGAGACTGGCCTCACCCGGCCGGGTCATCGAAACCGAATTTGCCATCGACGAGCCGGTGAACTGCGATCGCATCCGCATCGGCCAGCTCCTCTCCAACCTTCTCGGCAACGCGGTGACGCACGGAGCAACCGACAAACCCATCGTCGTTCACGCCGAGACGCGAAAGGGATCGTTTGAACTCTGGGTCGCCAATGCGGGTGAGGCGATTCCGGAAACGGTGATGGAGAAGTTGTTCGAACCGTTCTTCCGCGGCAAAGCTCGTGCGAGCAAGCAGGGGCTTGGATTGGGGCTCTACATCGCCTCTCAGATCGCAAAGGCCCATGGGGGCGCTTTGACCGTTGCATCGAACTCCGCTGGGACCCGCTTCACCTTCTCTATGCCTCTTTCGTAGCCTGCCAGCACTGGCCTTGCCTCGCCGGCGGCACGTCCTCAATCCATCACCGAGACGCGATACTGCGATTATCCTTCGAGGACGTGCCCCAAAGCCTTTAGCGGACGGACGCGATCGCTGACGATCTTCAGGATGGCCAGCATTGGAACGGCCAGGATCGCGCCGGGCACCCCCCACATCCAGAACCAGAACACCAGCGACAGGATGATCAGCACGGGATTCAGGGTGAAGCGTCGCGCAAGCAGCATGGGAGTCAGGGTCTCGCCCTCGGCGAGGTGGATGCAGAAGTAAAGAACCGCCGGCAGCAAGGCCCACCACAAGCTGTCGAAACTCAACATTCCGGCCAGCAGGAAGATAACGGTTCCCAACAACGGCCCCAGAATTGGAACGTAGTTGAGCAGGAAGGCAGCGGCTCCCCACAACAAGGGATCTCCAAGCCCGCAGAGGTACATCGCAGCCGCCGTCGCTATTCCCACCGCAGCATTCATGGCCGTGATCGTGAGCAGATAGGCGGATATGTCCGCTTCGATCTGCTGGAAGATGTCCACGGCCTGCCTCTTGTCGGCAAAATTCGGCAGCACCTCGACGATGCGTCGCAGAAAAATGTCGCCTGCGACCAAAAGGAAATAGAGCACCAGAACCGTCGTGAACAGGCCGTCGAGCACGGCGCGCGTTCCGGCAAAGAGCACGCCGGTCAGACCGAGATCGCGGCGAACCGAAACGGTGGGCTCCTTTTTCCCGGGAGAGTCCGCGACGTGCTCCGCCTGCTGGACAACCTTTTGCAGCGCTTCGATCGGGCGCTTCAGGACGACCAGATGAGTTTCCAGGCGCGGTAAGCCGTCCGGCAACTTCTCCGCCCACGACGCGGCGGGTACTGACAAGGCTGCCACAAAGCCGACGAGCGCTCCCACGACCAGCAGGATCGCCAAGAGCGCGCCGACGGTACGGGGTAGGCCGATACGCTCGAGAAGATCCACGGCAGGTTGCAGAATGAGTTGCAACACGAAGGCGAGCACCACGGGCAATATGATCGAGCTTGCCACGTACACGGCCGCCAGGACGGCCAGTGTCAACAGGCTACCGAGAAAGAACGTCTGCGGACTGGACGGCAGCGGCATCTCGACATTGTCGACCGCCTGCGTTGGCAAGGCCTCCGATTCCGACGCGCCGGCGTCCTGCCCTGGCGACGAGGGGGGCTCCTGCGGCAACATCGAAAGCGAAACCAAGGGGTCTCCTCCATCCTCCACGCAAATCTGTCCTGCCGGTAGCCAGGTATCCCTGCGCGGTCATGGCGAGCGGTACGCGCCAGCGCATCGCCGCATCCGACGGACTAGTGCAGGGTCTCGGCAGCGGCTTCGTCGATAGCCGCCATTAGATCTCGCGTGGCAGATTGCTGGATCATATGTCCGGCTCCGGCAATGCGGTGCAGCTTGCTCTGCTTGACCTCGTCATGCAGCCTGGCCGATTGCTCATCGATATCGATCAAACGATCATCCTCGCCCGCGAGTATGATCGTCGGCATGTCGAGTTCGCCGTAGGTCTTCGAAGAAGCAAATGCAGCGGGAACCATCAACGTCGATTCCGCTGCACCGGCGCGGAGCTGTGATGGCCGGACGGCCATTTCCTTCGGAAAGCCGGCGAATTTTCCGGGGACTGGTTGCGGGCCGAACACCTTGCGCAACATTGCCGGCCACATCAATCGACCCAGGATCGGTGAGACAGTGTAGCTGATGATATCGCCAAGCGCGGGTGTAGCGGATAGAGATGAGGCCACTGCGTCGGCTCGCGCGGTCGGAAAATAGTATCCCGATGCCAGCACCAGCGCTTCGACGAAGGAAGGATGCCTTATCGCCAGCGCAACCGCGACCGACGCCCCCCACGAATGCCCGAGTACGATGGCTCGCTGAACGCCCAGCCCATCAAATGCCTTCCTGAACAGGTCCGCCTGTGCCTCCGGCGTCCAAACCACGTTTCGCGGCCGCAGGCTATGCCCGAATCCAGGTCGGTCGAAGACGATGACCCGGTAATTCTCGGCTGCCAGATCGATCAGGCCGCTCGACTCGAAATCCTGGATCATGCTGCCATTGCCGTGGAAGAGAACCAGCGGCCGGCCATTGCCGCGCTCCACATAGTGCAGACGGACCCCGTCGACGTCGAGGAACCGCCCCTGTGGCGGGTTATCACGCTGCGCTTTCTCGGCAAAATGCCGGTTCGCGATCGCCGTCGCCGCCACAAGGGTAGCGGCCCCAGCAAACGCGGCGATGGCGGGATATCGCCTGAAGGCGGCCAGACAGTCGGACAGGAATGCCGAAGAACGTATTTGCGAAAAAGCCATGTGCAACACCTCAAGTGGTCTGCACGACGCCTCACGCCAATGAGAATGTTGCAGGTCATGCTCAACGGCGACGAGCGAGCTTTCGTTCCACGCGGTCAATCGCAGCCATGGGAACATAGAGACCTCGGTCCCGTTCAACATTGTTGCTCTTCCCAAGGAGTGACAGGTCCAATGACTAACAAAAAGAACCCGAACGAGAAGCAGCCCGGCGAGAATCCGGATGGCAAGTACCATTTCAATCCCGGAAATATGGCGGGAAAAACGCCGGGGGATGCGGAGCAGACTGACGAAAATCGGGGCACTCGGCATGATCACAAGACTCCGCACGATCACAAGGAAGAGCCCGGCGGTTAGAACTTGTTGATGAGGCCGCCAATTGGCGGCTCGCTTTCTCTCGCGGCGGCCGGTGAAGGGCACGGCCGCTGTGATTTTGCTCAGACTCAGACTGATGACCGTTCTAAGCTAACAGAGACATCCATGGAGCCGGAACGAAAAGCCCGGCCACGAGGGCCGGGCCGATCGGAAGTATGAGTCCAAGTCAGGCAATCAAAGAACAGAGCACGCGTGGACAGCGCTGGCTGTTCAAAAAGGAACAGAATGCGCGGACCGCTGGCACTCGCCGCGCAACTGCGTAGGAATGTAGCTAGGGTCGTACAGGTCTGAGCATCGCAGGGCACCCGATCCAGCCGATTTGCGAAAGTCTTCGCCCAAGGTGACGTCATGCGGCAATGTGTCCATCCGAATTGTCCGAATGGTCTCCACGCAGGCTGAGTGAGCAATTTGGTACAGCCGTCCATCGATCGACATGCTTGACTTCCTCGGCTATCTCGATCCTCCAAGTTAAAGGCGACACCATGGACATCTCCCGGGAGACAAAGGCGACCGCGCGCTCCGTTCTGTGGGGTGCTGTGGCTGGGGCGATGGCCCTGGCGATCGTTGGCTTCAGCTGGGGCGGCTGGGTGACCGGTGGGTCCGCAGAGACCCTCGCTGCAAGCCGCGCTGCGACGGCCGTCGTCGCAGCTCTCACACCCATCTGCGTTGAAAAGTTTCGACAGACCGCTGATGCCTCGGCGAACCTGACCGAAATGAAGAAGGCGACCTATGTATCGGAACAAGGCAAGTTCGTCGAAAAGGGAGGTTGGGCCACGATGCCGGGAAGCACCGAGCCAAACTCGGCCGTTGCTCGGGCTTGTGCCGAATCGCTCGGCCGCGAAAAAGCGGTGGAGCAACGCGGATAGCCGGCGAACCTGCGCAGGGCGCAATCTGCGCAGTATTTCGGGATGTCCATACCTGGCCCCCCCTTGCGGGCCGAAATTCCCTGATGTGATTTCCGTTCCCGCTCTCACGCGCTGCGCCTTCCACGAAGCGGACATTCTGCTAATATCACGGGGCATTACACCTAGGGAATGAGAGCGTCCATTTGGCCAAGCCCGCGAAGGACAAGTTTGATCCCAAGACCTTCCTCGCCAAGGTTGGGGCAGGAAAATCGATCTCAAAGCTTGGCAAGGGTCAGAACGTGTTCGTGCAGGGAGATGTCGCGGACGCGGTTTTCTACATTCAAAAAGGAAAGATCAAGCTCACGGTCGTTTCCGACCAGGGCAAGGAAGCCGTCGTCGGGATGTTGGAGCCGGGACAATTCTTTGGTGAAGGTTGTCTCAACGGCCAGCCATTGCGTATCGCGACGACTACGGCAATGGAAGACAGCACCATCACTAGAATATCGAAACTGGCAATGATTTCAGCGCTCGAAGGCAGGCCCAAGTTCTCCCAATTGTTCATGGCGTACCTGCTCACGCGCAATAGTCGAATCGAAGAAGATCTGATCGACCAACTATTCAACTCCAGCGAAAAACGTCTGGCGCGGCTGTTGCTTCTGCTCGCGAATTTCGGCAAGGAAACCAGCCCGCAGCCTATTGGGGTCAAGATCAGTCAGGAAACACTTGCCGAAATGATCGGCGCGACCCGATCGCGGGTTAGTTTCTTCATGAATAAATTCCGCAGGCTTGGCTTCATCAGCTACAATGGAAAAATCGAGGTCCATAGCTCGCTCCTGAACGCCGTTCTGATTGAGAAGTCGGAGCTGGGCCGGAAGGACTGACCGGCGCGCGACCGGTCGATTGATCGACTGCAGATGCGTGGCATCGCCATTTGGAGGTCGGGCACGTCGGCCCCCTCGCCGGTCTTTAGCATTCGCCCTCTCGCTGGATCGCTGCGATGCTGATCGCGATCCAGTATGGTTGTCATTTGGTATGATCGCGGCAGCATCGCTGCCGAGCGCGATCGAGATCGAGATCAAGCCGAGGGAAGTCGCTTCAAGGTCGATCAAGCAAGGTGATGCGCTGAATGCATTCAGCATACAGATCACGCATCGAGACGATTCCGCCGAACGAGCACGGCGAGGACGGTCGGCCGACGTTTCAATTCGAAGGCACCTCAGACCGGTCTTACCTCGCGTGCCCGGCATCAGGGCGCGTGAGCAGGTGGGGACCAACAAGTGGCGCGTCGAAGAGTGAGCAAAATTGCACAGCGACCGCGAGCTGGATGTGATCGGATGACGCCGGGCGTCGCGGGCCGCCCCCGCGCCGTTCGGGCGGCCCGAGATCTCGACCAGTGCCGAACTCGGGCCGCTCTTGTTTGGCTTGGCGCAGGAGCGCGAGAAGCAGGACGGACCGCTGAAGCGTGATCGATCATGGAAGCGCGCGATCTGTAATGAAATTGGTGGCCGCAGATCCGCGGAACCTGAAAGGTCGATATGACGCTAAAGATCAAAGAGCATACCTGCCCTGGATGCAGCGGAACGGGCTTCGCTCCGACGATGCAGCCGGTGGAACCGGGCCGAAAGATCTACCCAGCGAAATGCCAGTCATGCAAAGGCAAGGGCAGGATCACGGACGCCGACTAAGGCAAGGCTCATTCCTATCCGCTCGCGGCGCGTATGTCGGAGTGCGCAGGCCGGCCGGCGCGGGCCGATCACGGAAATTGATTCCGCCAAGCCTCGTTCTTCCGCTCACATGCGCTGCCTGGCACCACCGCGCCCCTCAGCCGTTATCGGTGTACAAGATGGAAGCAAAGCGGATGTCGTCCGATAAGATATCGATGCCGGTTTGGAATGAAAAGCACTTGCGTGCTGCGACCGACGCCGCCGGCGTGGCCTTGTGGGCCTGGAACGTGGATACGGACGCCATTACGATGGACGAACGCGCCTACGACCTGTGGGACGTTGCGAAGAGCGAAAAACACATCACATTCGAGATCCTGTCCAGGAACATCCATCCTGCCGATCTGGAACGGGTCAGGTCTGCGTTTGCCGCTACTCGCGCAATAGTAGGCGCTTACGAGATTGACTTTCGCATCTTGTTCGACGGCGACATCCGTTGGATCTCCGCGCGCGGGCAAGGCGACGATGCGGACATCGCCGATCGAACCATGTTTGGCATCTTCCTCGATGTTACCCAACGCAAGCAAGCCGAAGAAGCGAACGAGTTGCTGGCCGGTGAGATGAGCCATCGCGTGAAGAACCTTCTGACTATCGCGACCGCGCTTACTCAATTTACATCGCGTTCGGCCGCAACCAAAGAAGACATGGCCCACGAGCTAACAAATCGGCTGATGGCCTTGGGACGTGCACAGGATCTCATTCGCCCCATACCGGGAAGGAAGAGCGAAGGAGCGCTTCTTGGTGACCTCGTCTCCATCTTGCTCGCGCCTTACGACGAAAGAGAGGCGAGCGTCCGCATTCGCGTTTCGGTGCCGAAGATGAATGTCGGCGAGATGTCGAGTACAACGCTCGCTCTTGTGCTGCACGAACTGGCAACGAACTCGGCGAAATACGGTTCGCTATCGCTGGCAAGCGGCACCTTGGACGTGTCGTGCAATGCCCATGGCGACGAAGTCGTCGTGACCTGGACCGAGCGGGGCGGCCCGCCTCTCAAGTTTCCCGCAATGCTCGATGGCTTTGGAAGCAAATTGGTGCAGCGGAGCATGGCGGCCCAACTCGGTGGCTCCATCGCATTCGACTGGTCGGAAGAGGGGCTGGTCGTGACGCTGATCATGAGCAAAGATCGCCTGGCAAGGTGAGGAACCTTGAGATCTTCGTATAGTAGCGGCCGGCGCAACGCGGAGCCTTGAAGACGGAGATCAGGTCCGCGTTCCAGAGTGGCCGGCCCTTCCGGGAGACTGCATGAGGGGGCCTCGCACAATGCCCATCGGCTCGACGTCTGCGGCCAGCGCCTGCGCCTAACCCGGCAATATGCCCGAAAGGCCTGAGCCCGTGACGCTGCGGACATGCCGCTTCCCTTTGACAACTTCAAGGACGGGCGACTTCATATCGGTGTATCCGAGCAACCTCGTCGGAATCCGCGCGCCCGCTGAAAAGCTCAATTCAAGGTCGACCAAGCAAGAGATGCGCATGAATATGTTCGAGATTACGATCGCACGCATCGAGGTGATTCTGCCGAATGAACGTGGCGAGGACATTCGCCTGACGTTTCAGTTCGAAAGCCGTCAGACCAGTTTTACCTTGCCAATTTTCCTGAAGTCTTGCGAATTCGACGATACCGAGATCGTCAGGGTAGCCCGAAGCCAATTACACGACGTTTTCGCGCAGCTTTGCAGCCAGTGCGAGGATTGGCAGCTGACAGAGGACGAGCGTCGCGAGCTCGCAAGGATAAGCGTGCGGCCTGGCGTCAAGGCGCAGGAGTAGCTCGGGAACAAAAGCAGCTATTGAACTGGATGTATGCTCCTGAGATCAGCTGGCCGCGCCCTAGCATTTCATCGCGTTCATGAGCTCGGAAATCTCGATCGTTGCGAAATTCGAGAATGTGTCGGACACGGCATATGGCAGGATGATCTGGTTATTGTGCCGCATCCCGCCGCACGTATAAACGACGTTAGGGACGTATCCTTCGCGCTCGGATGGTTCAGGCCGCAATAGCGGCTCGCGCGAACGTGCCAGCACCTTGGATGGGTCGCGCTTGTCGAGCAGCGCCGCACCGATCGAGTATTTGCGGACCGGGCCGACACCGTGCGTCAGCAGCAGCCAACCCTCATCGAGTTCGATCGGCGACCCGCAATTGCCGATCTGGACGAACTCCCAGGGAAACTGCGGTTTCAAAATGGCTTGACCGCCATCCCACGTGTGGAGGTCGTCTGAATAGATTAGATACAGGTTCTCATTGTCCTGCCTCGCGATCATGGCATACTGGCCGCCGATCTTGCGCGGGAACAGTGCCATGCCCTTGTTCCGAGCCGCAGCCCCTCGCAGGGGCGCCAGTCGAAACGACGTGAAATCACTGGTTTCGATCAGTTCGGAGCGGATGGCTCGACCGCTGTAAGCGGTATAGGTCGCGTAATACGTCTTTCGATCGCCGTCGCTGAATTCGACAAAGCGCGCGTCCTCTATGCCGTTCGATTGGGATTCTGTGACGGGAAAGATGACGCGCTCGGTCAGGTCTTCTTCGGGCTTGAAAACCAGCTCGACACGCTCGCCGTCCGGCCCCGATATGCGATGGCAAATCCTCGGAATCGACGCGAGCCGAGCCGTCGGATTAACAGCCAGACTGCCGTCAGCCGCGATGGTCCCGGTTCGAAACGTCAGTGACGATACATGCCCTTCGCCTATGGCACGGAGACTGAGGATGAAGCGCACGCCGCCCTTCGGCGCTCCCGATTGATCGGGGTGCGCCACGATGCTCGGATTGAACAAGGCAGAGGCTTCGAATGAATACTCATTGAGGAAATAGGCGCCGACCAGCTGGCGCTGCTTCATTGAGAAGACGCCATGCGTCGCGAAAGCGTCCTCCATTTCGTCCGCGCGGGCCTCGAATCTTTCCAACAGGTTGCGATGTCGCCCCTTGAAATTGTCCAGGACGTCCGCGAGCTGAGCGGCAACGGCTTCCTGATCGAGTGCGAGAACTCGCTCGACGATATGATTTGCGCGCATCTTGTCGGTGGGGTTGAGATCGCGCGGTTCAGTCGCCGGCTTGAATGGCCGCACGATAACTCGCGCGGGATCGGGACGCAGATGAAGCGCCTGCCGGTTCAGGAAGGTAGCTTGTGACACGGTATCCTCAGGTCGCTGGATGAAAGGGAATTCAAGCGCCCACGGCGCGTAAGGCCGAGGGCTTGTTCAGGCTGGTGTTGACGCGCGCGAGCTGACGAATCTCCGCAAGTCCAAGCAAATAGCAGACGACCGACTCGCCTCCACGGTTTTCGTTGGCGCGATCGGGATGCAATCCATCGCGGCAGCTCCCGGTGTGCGGATCGACCAGTGCTACGGACAGATCATTGCTGCCCAGAAACCAGCCGAAGGCGCGCATGGCCATGGTTTTCCACTCGGCATCGCCGTCCGCACGCCACGCCGTCAGGCAGGCAGCGATCGTTGCCGTGGCTTCCACGGGTTGCTGATCGAAGGCGCGGGGATGTTGCCGCTGTTCGCCGAAGCTGCCGGTGCCCACCGGCCGGAAATGACCTGCCACGCTCGTCTGCTGCGTCATCAGCCAGCGCAATGAGCGCAATCCGGCATCGCGGTATTGCGGCGTTTGAGTCGTCATCCCTGTCAGCATCAAGGCTTGCGGCAATCGCGCGTTGTCGTAAGCGAGCCCTTCCTCGAACCACACCCAGTCCGGCGTCTCTACCGACGCCAGACAGGACATCAACCTGTCAGCAAGCGCATGCCGGACTTCCCTCGCGTGGAGATCATCCGGAGCAATAGTGCAATAAGCGTCCAGACCTAGCAGCATGAACGCCCACGCGCGGGGCGAGCTGAAGCTCTCCGCCGCCGACAAAGCCTGGGCGAACAAATCGGTGGCCCACCTGCGCCGCGACGGGCTCGTGTCTCTGCGTGCCGCCTCGCCCAATGCCCATAGCGTCCGCCCGTGACTGTCTTCCGAGCCTCTGTCCTCGAGCCAGGTTCGGTTGAAGCCCATGAAGTTGCGAAATTGCCTGGTGTCGGGATTCCACGCATGCTGTACGAAAGCCGCAAAGCGGGTCGTCAGGATTTCCGGCAACGCCTGTTCGCCGGGATTGTTGAGGGCGCAGGCCAAGAGCAACGCCCGGGCATTGTCATCGACGCAATAGCCGTGCGAGCGATCCGGCACCGACTGAACCGCGTGCTGGAACAAGCCGATGTCGTCGCACATCGTCATGAAATGGCCAATCTGCATGTCGGGCGCCGCGGGGCCGCGTGGTTCCGGCGCGCCGGGATCGGGACGCGCAAAGACCTTGAGCCGATGACTGTGCCGCGCGGCCTCGAAGCCGGACATGTAGCGCTCGGCCGTGCGTTCCCACGTCATCATTCGGCTCATCGCGTATGCGCGTTGGCACATCGCTTGCCGGCGCGCGTCGTCAGTGAGCAGCTTGGCGATCTCACCGCCGATCGCCGCCGCATCGCCGAACGGCACGAGAACTCCGCATCCATCGGCAAGCAGCTCGCGTGCGTGCCAGTAAGGCGTCGAGACGACCGGCTTCCCGAGCCCAAAACTGTAAGCCAGGGTTCCAGAGGTCATCTGGGCCTCGTTGAGATAGGGCGTGACATAGACGTCGCACATCGAGATGAAATCGAGCAGCGTGGCCTGATCCACGAACCGGTCGAGGAACACCACGTGGTCTTCGACGCCCAGCTCGCGGACCCGCGCCATCAGACTTTCGCGATAGGCTTCGCCCTGATCTCGAACCAGATTAGGGTGCGTTGCGCCGAGCACGACATACACCGCATTCGCGCAGTGATTCAGAATCGAGGGCATTGCATCGATCATGACTTCGATGCCCTTGTTGGGGGACAGCAGCCCGAACGTCAGAATGACCGACTTGCCGTCAAATCCGAGCCTGGCCTTCGCCGTATCGGGCCCGGCAAAGGCGACATCGGGAATGCCGTGGGCGATCACCTCGATCTTGTCGTCCGGCACGAGGTAGACGCTGCGCAGTAGCTCGCGGGCCTTGTTGGCCATCACCACCACCTTCGACGACGCATCGACGATGCGCTCCATGACCGCGCGCTGCTTGGCTGACGGGTTGGCCAGTACGGTATGAAGCGTCGTCACGACCGGCATGGTCAGGCGCGCCAGCAGCGGGAGGATATGGGCGCCGGCTTCGCCGCCGAAAATGCCGAATTCGTGCTGCAGGCACACGGTATCGAACCGGCCGGCATTCAGGAAATCCGCTGCATGCAGGTAGTCTTCGACATTGTCGTCCTTGATCTGGAAAGCGACCGCCGGCGGATAGTCGTAGGCCTGGCCGCGATCGGTCATCGCCACGATGCAGGTTTCCAGATCAGGGCGTGACGCCGATATCGCTCTCTGCAGGTCCATCGTGAAGGTTGCGATTCCGCAACGGCGAGGCAGCGAGTTGCCGATAAGGGCGATGCGGCGGAGCCACGTCATGTCTGTGCCTCGATGATCTTGCCCGATTTCCTGGAGCCCGTGCCGGTGGAAGCATCGGGAGACTTGGTCGCTCGTCCGGTGCAGTCCTGCAGCAGCAAAACCATGGGATCCGGTCCCGGATAGGCGAGCAGGCCGGTCATTCCGTCCGGGCCAACCTCGATGCCGGCGCTGTCGGCCTCGATCAAGATCGCGTCACCGACGGTCGCATTCGTTCGCCCGATGCGCCCCTTCCCCTCGATCACGAGGATCCAGGTTTCCCGGTCGGCATCGAGCGCCCACTGCGAATTGGCGTGGAAGTCGACCCGCTCGAGCACGAATTGTGGGCGCGCGACGAGAACTCTTCGTGCGTCGGTGAGACGCCGCGGAGCGAATTGAGCCTGGGATGGCCCGGCGTCGGAAGCAGCCACCGCGTCGTCTTCGTGCAGTTCGCGGTGCCTGCCAAAGTCGAACAGGCGGAATGTCGTATCGCTGCGTTGCTGAATCTCGGCGAGCACGATACCGGCGCCGATGGCGTGGATTGTGCCGCCGGGGACGAAGATGAAGTCGCCCTTCGCAACAGAGCGCCATTGCACGAGACCGGCGATCGAGCCGTCCCTGATCGCTGCGCGCAACGCCTGCGGCGTGAGGCGCCGCGTCAGTCCCAGCGCTACCCGCGCGCCCGGCGCTGCCGACAGGATGTACCATGCCTCGGTCTTCCCGTTCGGCAAATCGATGGCGTGCGCGAATTCATCGTCGGGATGGACCTGGATCGACAGAGGTTGGCTGGTAAACAGGAGCTTGAGCAGCAGGGCGGAGCCTGGTGCATCTTTATCGATGCGATCAAACCACAATTCCCCGACGGGGTCGCCCGAAACGTCGATGCAGCTCCATGGTCGGATGTCTGCGACCCCCCATGGTCTGCGCGCAACCTGCACCGAGGCATGTTCGATGGTCATGGATTGTCCTTACCCTTGACGCGCATCTCGAAGCGACTGCTGTTGGTCGATGCGGTCGGTAAGATCTGGCGTGGCTAAAAAAAAGCGTCGCGCTTCGCGACAGGCGCTGTCACAGCGATCCGATCGTGTCCTTCATCAGATGGCTACTCCGGCATCCGATAACAACCTTTGCGCGTTCATAAAGACGGGCGTGCCTTCATCAATGTTCGTTGCCGTTCGCGTCATTCTTGTGCTTGTGCAGAAATCGGGCGATCTGCCCACGAAGTTCCGCCGTCTCCAGCAACTTGCCGACCGATCCAGCGGTGTCGAAGATCTCACGCTGCAACGTCGTCGGCAGCGCGTTCCATTGCATGATGACGGCCGCGCCAAGGCACCGCAGAACGCGCTCCTCTTCGCTTGCAAGGGCCGCGCCGCGAGGTTGGTCCGGGCTTATGACATGAACTGCGTCGTGGTAGTCGTCCGCCAGTCTCTGCTCGTTATCAGCAAGCGAGACGAGGCGGTCCTGCAGTTCCTGAAGTTTGCGGCCTTCATCCAGATCGGTCGAACCCTTGACCCGTTCGCCGTATTTGGCCGCTTCTGCACGATATTGTTTAGACTTGAACATGTCCGGCCTTTCTTAGGCGCCGCCATCCATTACGATCAAACTCGATAGTCGACCAGAACAGACACGGCGGCGTTGCCGCAAAATCCGAGCTGCTGTTGCAAAGCGGCAGCGACGCGTCGACAGCGCGCGCTCTTCGACTAAGGTCGCCGTCTCACAGTTCCGCGCAAACTTGGTCGCAGGGCTCAACAGCCGCGACAGACATTCTTTAGTTTGGCCGCGATTCGAGTGTCTTCCGCGATCAACGGATCGTTGTATGCAGGTCGCGATGCGTCGTCGCTGGTCGTCGCGGGCTTCTTCACCTTCGGCGGAAACGCAGCGTCGTAACAAGCGAGGCGTCCGCCCGTGCTTTCGATCGTGCGGCAGTTCAGCTCCGCGGCGACGGCGCCTTGGGCGAATGTACCGAGCGCAAATGCGACAGGAAGCGTCTTTATCCAGGTGCCTTTTCGGGCAACATTCACGCCGATCATCTCGTACTTTTTTCTTCTGCCGAGGCGAAAACCGTCTGCCCGCCGTTTGCTCTGGCGCGGCAGCACAGCCGTTCCCTCAGGCTTCGAGCTTATCGAACTCGTCAGGCAGCAAGATCTGGCCTCGCGGCGTACAGATCCGCACGTCCATATAGTCTTCCTGCAAGAGCTCCCGCGCTTTCTTCAAGGCGGCAGCCGCCGTGTCGCGACTCAGATTGACGCGGCCGGCTCCATTGTGGCCGCCAACCAGGTATTGCATTCGTGTTGCGCTATCCACGCCGGACAACCGCTGCAAATACCAGGAGCACATGAAACAGTAGGAAGATCACCGGCGACACGATCCAGTCGGCTGCCAAACGAGATCGAGACATCCACGCTCCTCTTCCTTTCTTTCGGCGGGAGCGTTCGTTACCCTCAGTCACCGGTGGAAGCCGCAGGATGGGCGGTGATGAGCAACTCTACGCTTACGTCCTGGGAATAGCGAGCGCTAAAATGTCGAGGAACAGCAGCGAGATCGAATTTGCAGGGCTCTCCGCCTCGGAGTGCCGGGCGATGCTTCTTGCACAAACCGACGAGGTCATCGAGTGATGAGAGCCGTTGGCTCGAATTCAAAGTCCGGAGCAGCCTCCACGAACGTCCCGAATGGCGATTTAGGTTCGCTCCACAACCAAGCAACTGTTCTGCGCCTCCGTGATCTGTCGAAATGGGGACCCCCCAGCATTGAGGCTGCCTCCGTTGGCGGTCGTCGCCCCCGCCGCACCCGCAGAGTTGAATTGAATCCTTCACTCCCCTGAAGCGGCGACGAAACAAAGTCAGACTTCTCAGCCGGCACGTGTTATGAACAGGGATGAAGAGATTGTTCCTGGCGCTGATCGTTGCAGGGTCGCCACCACAGCCCAGACGATCGACCCGACGACGGCTCCGGAAGAGGAGCCTTCCTTCCGCGAATTAGGCCGACCGCGCCGAACAGAAGGCGGATGATGCCAGTGGCGCTAAAGAACGCTGCTGGGACCGAGGCAGCGATGGGCGCGACATTGAGATACGCCCGTGAAGGTTTCAAAGCCCTAAGCGGGCGCCTTCCTGCCCTCAACCGAGCGCCTAATGAGGTCGGCTAACCGTTCCAAGCCGCATGTCGAGGCCGGAGACCATAAGATGAGTGACGATCGGGAACTTCATCGCGCTGCCAAAGCGAACCGAGAGCGCCTTGCGGTCGCGCATCGCGAGGTGGTCTTGCAAGAAGAGGCAAAAAATGCCGTTGATATTCGCGAAAACATGGCGCGCCTCAAGGAACTGAGATTGGCCAAGGAAGCACAAGAGACTCGAACGAAAATCTCCAAAGCGAACCAGCGCCCGGCGCCTAGGCCGGGACGATCCAGATAAAGCTGATTCAGTTAGCGGGTCTTCCTGTTCAGGTTCGCCTTTCGCGTGAGCAGCCAGCTGCTGGCAGTCGCTCATTCTGTGCGACCCGCGCTTCTGCTTTTCCGTACCCATGACGCGCACTAGCTCGGGCGCGCCACGGTGGCCCGTGAAAAGCCCGCCAGCGGCTGGTGCCAGGGCTCGAATTAGCTCGCGTTTGACTCCCCTGGGCGCGCGATCGCCAAGAAAGCCTCTTTCGCTTCTGCGCAGCTTTGAATTCAAGGACATATCTTTGAACAGCGTGCTTGGCATTGGAGCTCCAACGACGCATCAGGCTCCGGTCATTAGACCTATGGGGATATGGTCATGTGGACATTCATCGAAACCCTTTATCGCGACTATTGTTTTGCCCGCCTGCAAGAGATGCGGAAGCTCGAATCCTCGCACTGAGGCATGAGCAACGAGAGGAGCTACCCGATCGTGTCGACCCTGTTGTCGGCCTTGGCGATCGGCATCGCGATCTCGGTCATCATGGGGCAACCGCCCCAAGGCCATCCAAAAAAGCCCGTCTGTCGTCTTGTACTGAATCCCTGGGACGCTTCCCTCCGAACGAGAGAGAGAGAGAGAGAGAGAGAGCAATGCAGCACCAACCAACCAATTTCAGGATCTGGATCGAGTCCTTTACGACGCCCAGCATCGTCGCACCGCCGATCTTCTCGGCTGGCTGAAGCAATTTATCAGGGACCGCCGACAGTCAAGAACGACCAACTGGCGAACCGCAGCTATCGCGGGTGCGCCCGCACCCGGACCCTGAGGCCAGGCTCCAGCCGTTCGTAGGAAGTTTCGCCTTCGAGCTGTTTGCGCCAGCAGCTGAACTATCCGCGACTCCAATCCCTCCGGCGCCGCCCCCTCACTGAGACCCACGCCATTGTCGGACACCGAGAGATCGATACCGCTTGCGCTCGAAAACGCGACCGCGATGTGGCCCGGCCTGTCGCTAGGAAATGCGTATTCAGCGAGTTCGTCACCAGTTCGTTCGTGATCATGCCGATTGCGAGTGCATGGTTGCTGGCGAGGTCGATGTCCTCGCAGACCCCCTGACACGCGATCGGTCCGGAAAGGGCCTAAGGACTGAAAGACCTTCTCGACCAAGTCGTTCAGGAAATAGCGCATGTTAGTCCCGCTTCGGCGATAGATGGTCCTAGACCTCCGCCATCACCTGCAGCCGGCGCGCGGTAGCCTCGAGCGCAGCCGCGACCTCCGGACCTCCATGCCGCGCCTCCAGCCTGATCATGCCGCCGAGGATCGTCAGATTGTTCTTGGTCCGGTGAGCCATCTCTTGCAGCAGCAAGGCCTTCGTCTTGTCTGCCATGACGACCCGGCGCAGTTCGGCACGCTGGAATTCGGCGACGGCGGCCGTCCCGGCGGCGGTGATCGCAAAGAGCGCATTCGTCGCGAAATAGTCGATACCCAGGCTGCCCGCATAGCTGACATAGGCGCCGACGGCGACGGCGATGATCGCCGCGAATATTCCGGACCTCCGGTCGAAGATCAGGCCCGAGAGAAACACGCCCGGCAGCAGCAGGTACCCCGGCGAGCCGGTCTGCATCTGCAGCGCCATCTGCAGTATGGCGCAGCCCAGCATGATGCTCGCGGAGATGCCGTACCGGACGGGAGTCGGAAGCCGGTGCTTGAGTACGAGCGGGGAGAGCCTGTTCATGGATTGAAAACTACGTGCCGCGGACAGCTGTTCCTGGCGGGATCCAATTCCACAAGGCCGTGCTCGTCCGCAAGAGCCATTGACGCGGGGAACGACCGAGCGCTGCGCCGTTCGATGCGAGACCCATACGTTTCGTCACCGGCAGTGAGCATACTCCTTGTAGAGGACGACCCTCTGATCCGCGAGTTCGTCGTCGAGGCGCTTCGCGAGGCGGGCTATCACGTGATCCACGCGAGCACCGGCGACAAGGCGCTGGCATGGTGCAACCGCCGCGTCGCGGATGTCCTGGTGACTGACGTCAGGTTGCCCGGGCAAGTCGATGGATGGCAGATCGCGGAACGCTATCGGAAGCAGTCTCCCAATTTGCCGGTCATCTACGCGACTGGCTTCTCACCCGTCCTGCCACGTCCCGTCCCCGGCAGCCGCATTGTTAAGAAACCCTTTCGGCCGGAAGAGATAGTTCGAATAGTAGAGGAGCTCGGCCAGACGAAGGGGACGCCTTCAGCTTAGCTGTCTTACCGGCTGCCGTGCTTTCACCGATTCAGCAGGGGCGATGCGCGCAGATCAAACTTTCCTGCGCAGGAACGAAGGCGTCAGTGCTAAGTTTTCCCAATGCCCCTGCCCAGGGGCGAACCCCGTACTGCCCCCCCAGCTCACACCCCCTAGCCCCCAGAGCTGGGGCCTTTATCCTCGGTAGATCCTCCGGGGTAGGCAGGCCTGGGCCGGAACGGTTCTGGCGGCGTTGGCGCTGGCCAAGTTCAAGAAATACGACAGCCAGGCCGACGCAAAGCGCAACGTCGTCGCCGCGATCGAGAGCGTCTCAAAGCGGCTCGGCAACACGCCGGCCATCTGCCGCAAGTGCTACGTGCACCCGGAAGTCCTGAACGCCTACATGTCCGGGAACCTCGTGAAGATGATTGAAGCCAAGATAGCGCAGAAGTTCAAGCGCCAGTACGCCAAGCTTACCTCCGACGAGATCGTGGTGCTGGCATTTCTCCGCAGGCGTCTCGGTTCTCTGAAGGAAGCCGCCTAGCCTGACGCACCATTTTCTGGACGCCTGTGCCCTCCTCAGTCGTTCCGGGCGCGTCTCAAACGACGGGTGCTCTCGTCGGCAGAAACGGACCCTTCTTTCAAATCCGGGGTGCTGGACGTGGTCCGGTCGCGGCTCGCGATACCGTGCGGGTTCGGTTCGACGCTACGAACGCGAACTAGTGGAGTCGAAGTCGAAGCTTCAGGAGGGTCTGGCCACTCAGCTGGAACCGCACAGCTGCGCGAACAATTCATTGCCGTCCTCGGCCACGATCTTCGAAATCCGCTTGCGGCCATCAGCGCCGGCGCGCGGATCCTGCAGCGGTCGGGCGAGCTGCAGGAACCAAAAGAGCTTCGTATTCTCGACATGATCAACTCGACCGTCACCCGCATGTCCGATCTGATTGACGACATTCTGGATTTCGCGCGCGGACGACTGGGAGGGGGCATCACCTTGCACCGAGACGCCAAGCCGATCGAGCCTGTGCTCGAGCAGGTCGTCGACGAATTACGAACGGCGTCTCCTCAACGCCTGATCCAGACCGACTTCGAGATAAACGAGCCCGTCGACTGCGATCGCGCGCGTATCGGACAGTTGGCCTCCAATTTGATTGGTAATGCCCTTACTCATGGAGCGCCGGACCAGCCGGTGCGGATGGGGGCCAGAACGGAGGGCGGGACATTCAGGCTCTGGGTGGCTAATTGCGGCGAACCCATTCCAGGAAGCCGCCATGCAGAGACTGTTTGAGCCGTTCTTCCGCGGAGAGGTGCGCAACAGCCGAAACGGACTCGGTCTGGGACTGCATATCGCTTCGCAGATTGCGCAAGCGCACGACGGAAGGATCGACGTGACCTCGACGCCGGAAGAATCCCAGTTCGTGTTCTCGATGCCGCTCGTCCGGAACGATCGGGCCAAATGATCGCGCGTTCCCGACGCCCTTTCCTTCGGAACCAATCCTCCCCGCTTTGCTTGGCATGCAAAGGTCATGCTGAAATGTCGAAGGTGAAGCCGGTCATCCTGATCGTCGAAGACGAGTTCCTGCTGCGCATGGATTCCGTCGAGATTTTGGAGGATGCGGGGTTCGACGTCATCCCGGCTGCAAATGCCGACGAAGCCATCGCAATCCTGTCGACCCGGGCCGATATCCACCTTGTCTTCACCGATATCCAGATGCCCGGTTCAATGGACGGGTTGAAGCTTGCCCAGTTCGTGCGGGACCGTTGGCCGCCGATCAAAATAGTTGCGACATCGGGTCATGTCCGGGCCGCGGGCGATGATTTACCAAAGGGCAGCGTTTTTCTGCCTAAACCGTACCGTGGGGCCGAACTCATCGCGACGCTGCGGGACATGACGGGGATCGCCTGAGATCGATCACATTTTTCGCTCCCCTCGCGAAACCAGCGGGCCCATCGAGTTCGACGGCGCTTGAAGATAGGGCCCTGCCGATCAAACCACATCAGGACAGCCTGCGTTCCGGGGACGCACCTTTCGATCCTCGGCCTACCTAGCGAGCAGAGAGAGCCGGATCCTTCACTGCCACAGCGCCCCCTCGGGCGGGACCGAGACCCTGGAGACCATGGCCAAAGCCACGCGCCAGCGCGGTTTCGAGTATTTCGGGTGCGCGGACTGTAAATAAGCGCCGAAACTTTGACCCCCATCGGCTTTCAACGTTGACCCCACGCGTGACGACCATTCCGGTGATGTTTCAAGGAATTGGGCGACGTGGGCCGGGGTCATCCTTCGGCGCCGATCGGGGGTCAAACAACACGCCGAATGACAGGGGGATTCCCGCACTTCCCGACTCGAAGCCAACCGCGATTTGCGCGGGACGTCAGCTCGACGAATAGACGAGCAAAACACTTGCGGGATCGGGCGTTCGAGTCCTTGCCCTCGGTAGTCGCCGGTTCGGAGGAGCGGGAACGTTCAGTGGGCTCACGCCGTCATCGCGACAGCCGCGGCGTCGGAAGCTTGCTGGCGTCGGACTTAGGAACTGCGCGTTCCGCGCTGACTTCGGTCGATGACGCCGGCGACAATGGATGAGCGTCGCCTCAACCGTCACACGGGCGCAGCGTCGGCGGGGCCCAGTGCATTCCGCGATTTCGCCGTTCGCCACGCCCTCAAGGTTCAGCTCCAGATCGTCGATGCCGAACACGCAGGTGATGAAGGCCCAGAAGCTCGCAAGCGTGAAGCCGAGCAGAACGACCACAAGGATTAGCGGCGACACGCGGGTCGGCGTTCACCTGGCGACCCGCGATCGATTGAAGTTTTCTGCGTCCCGTGTCAGGTTGGGATTACCTAGGGGCTACACCCTGGGGCTACACCGGCAGTCCTCGGTGTGCAGAAAAGCCTGATTTTACGGGGCTTTCTCGAAATTATGGCGGAGAGGGAGGGATTCTCGTCCCCGATACGAATCTATACTGGCCAGCCTCCGCCCGCGGCAGCTACTGGATGTTTCCCAGCGCCCAACCAAGCAGTCGGCCACGAAGACCTCCCCGCTGGCGAACTTCGAGGAACCTGAGAACCTCGGGACAATCATTTGCGATAACCGCCGCTTCCAGCAGACCCTTGGCAGACCCCTCCGAGATGCCCTTCTCATGACGAACGAGGCACTCGAGCACCGACAGGAAGTCGGTGTCGGACTTCGCTAAGCGCAACAAGTCGGGGAGCAGCGCAGGACGCAGCGCATAGATCTCGACGATCTTGTCCAATTCTCCCCGCTCAATCAGCTTGACAATCGACGAGACATTTACCGACGACGTCGAAAGAACCTCGTGGAGCTTAAGCAGCGCCGGACTCGAAACAACCGAGAGGATGATCGAGCGCATATTTCTGCTGTTCGTCTTGTCGTCGACGATCGCCTGTGCCACGGCGTACACGGTACGCTTGGCATCCTCGTCCACGGGCACCTCGACAACATACTGCCCAAATCCTTCCGCCTTTCGCTGCGCTCGGTACTTGCGCTTGGCTTCGGCCGCCTCTGAAACCTTCTTCTTAACGCGAGCGACGCGGGCATATGCTTTTATCGGTTCCAGGCCGAATTCCGCGACCTTCTCGTCAAACTGAGACTCGTTGCAGAAGTCTGCTCCCGAGCCTTCTTCGAGAGTCTCATGGCAGTTTCCAGAGCTCCTTTCACCGCAGGTCTTTGTGGTCATTTGCACGACTAGTCCCGAGACCAGTCTCCCTATGCCTGGCCTGCGAAACGCCAATCGCATCGCGCGCGCAGAATGCCGCGCGTCGAGCGACGTGCCGGAGGCTCGTTTCAATGTTTTCAGGGGTGCGCGAGGCCGTTTGCCGGGATGAAGGCCTGATATCTGGAGAAGCCTTCACCGCCTTCCGTCACTAAGTGACGCCGGATCGGAAACTTCCGGCGAGCCTCTCCATGGCCCGCACGACCGCCCTCGGGAGCGGTGGACACATGTTATATAGGGCGGCCCCTCTAGCACGCCAAACTCTCGAGAGCAGTATAGTTAAGATGAGTTAATGCCGGGGCTCTCCGCGCCGAGTCGGCACGGCCTCTCTAGAGCCCCGAACGGGACACTCATCGCTGCGAACAGCATCGCCTCGCGAAGGCTGCCGCTTCCAAAGCATTCGAGCGGAAGTCGCGAGCTTTCCCACCTCAGCCACAAGGACTAGTCCGAAGACTAGTCCGGCGTTCAACAATCAATTAAGCGGCGCAAGGTGCTAAGTACCGCTTACAAGGCGGCCCTCGCCTCTCCGGCAACGCAGCAACAAAAATAATTTGGGACGGAATTTTTTCGTCGCCACCGATTCTCGCCTGATCTTCTCAGAGAGTGTCCACAAATTTTGCAAGCTTTTGCGCACGCAACGCAATTTGCGCAGGCAACAAAGCAGCTGGCATAATCTACTGCGCAGCGCATCCGAGCTGGGCAGACAGGAGCGAAGAGTGGAACGGCCCAAAATCGGCATTGATGAACTCTTGGAGAGCTCTGAGGATTCCCGCTCGGTCGAGGCATCTCAGCACAATGCGGCGCCCTGCCGGCCCTACGCCTTTCCTAAACTCAGGCGGTCTCACATCCTCAAAGTCGCGAACAACGATTCGCATTCGCCGAAAGGCCATTCCGACACTCCCGCCTCGGACCTCGCGCAAGATGCCAACGACGCTGGCACATCACTGCACGCGATCGAAGCTCCGAACGCGACGTTGAGGGAAACCCCATCGTTGCCCAATCCCTTCGATGATCCGCTCGTGACTAATGCCGACGTCCGAGTGGATGCTCTTAGGCTCGTGCGTCTGGTCGACATCTCGGTCGGTCATCGGCTCCGTGGCATCATCGACGAATTCATCCCAGTCATGGTTGGCTCCCTGTCCACCAATGACGTCATCCAGCCGGTGGTTGTCCGACCGGATCCCATGAACCCGGGCAAATTCCTGCTCGTTGCTGGCCTACAGAGGCTCAATGCCGCACGTACCAGTGGCGAGGACCAGATTCGTTGCCGCGTCGTCGGACTCACCGATGAGGAAGCAGAACTTTGGGAAATCGAAGAAAACCTCGTTCGAAGCCCGTTCACGCCGGCGCAAGAAGCGCTTGCCATTGATCGCTGTCGGGAGCTCCACGAGCAGTTGCACGGCAAACCGAAGGCCAGAGGAGCGGCCGCAGCCAATCGTGCCATGGGTCGGGCACACGCATCCGCCAGTGTGGCGGATGCGTCGCCCTCCTTTGTCGAGACCACCGCGAGGCGGATCGGCAAGTCTGCGCGGTCCGTTCAGCGGATTGTTCAGCGTGCCTCTCGGAACGGGCGCAACGATCTCGAGCGTGTTGTCGGCACATCGTTGGACCGGGGCAACGAACTTGACACACTGCCCATGTTGCCGCTGGACACGCGCGAGGCCCTCATCAAGGAGGCGGCCGCCGGTCAAGATGTCTCGGCGGTGGACCAATGGGGATCAGGCGACAGTCCCATGTCGTATAGGCAGTCGCGCGGCGGTCTGATCTCGGCCCAGCCCGGCGACCAACCAGTTAAGTGCGATGAAGGCGTCCGGGGACTCGCCGCCCTGCAAGCAGCCTGGCATGAAGCCTCCGTTCCCGCTCGCGAGGCATTTCTTGCCTGGATCGACGAAACCAACGCTGCGGCCACGACCCTGGAATCCCAATCGTTTGAAGCCTTCCAATCCGAGGACGGCAAATGAGCCTTCAGGCGACGATATGGGGATGGAAGCAGCTCAACATCACGTCCACAGAGAAAATCGTTCTCCTCGACCTCTGCGATCGCGCGAACGACGCCAATGTGTGTTGGCCCAAACAAAAAACCATCGCAAATCGGACCCGCCTCACTGAGCGCACGGTCTGCACCGTATTGGCCAAACTTGAAGCGCTTAAACTCATCCACCGTAAATCGAGGAACGTCAATCGCAAGCGTACGTCCGACTGGATCACTCTCCTGATCCGTCCTCTCGAACCGCCGCCGACCGCAGCTCCGCCGGTCGGCCCGCCTCCTGCGGATACTCCTTCCCACCCCACACTGAAGAATGAAGCTGTTTCTGGTGATAACCAGAACGTCGTTCAGGTTCCTACCGGAACGAATTTCAGCGTAATCTACCATGATGAAACACCCAGACAGAACCAGCCCCTACCCAGCTTCATCGAGCCGTTTCCCGAGCCCGGGCGCCTCGACGTAGACGCCATCATCTACGCCGTTCGAACCATCGAAGGGATTGCGGTGGAGCTAGGACCCGCAATTGACTGGTCTGCCCCAGGTATCAACAACTTGGCGCCTGTCGCGACGTGGCTGATGCACTTTGATGAGCGCGAGGTGAAGTCCTGCCTGATCAAGGTTGCCCGACGAGTTGGCAATGGCGCCAGCAAGATTGCTTCTTGGAAGTATTTCGAAGCCGAAGTCCTGAACGCATGCCGAGCTGATCAGGACGATGGCTAAGCTCCAGCGCACGCCCAGCGGCGGGACGCATGACCGTACGCGATCGTGCTGGGAAGTCATGGTCGCGTCCATGCGTTCCCGGCGGTCAGCCGATAAACGACGACGCTCAAGGCAGGGCAGCCGTCAGTCAGTCCAAGATGGGCTTCAGACCGGCTCAAACAACCGCGAACTCAATCGCGACTGAGTTCCGGAAAAGCGATCACAGTGCCGCCCTGCTCGCCCGAAAATGGAGCATCGTCCTCTCCCCGGGCGCCCTCCGCGTCTGCTGCCGCCGAGCGCTCGGCCTCGAGCAGCGCGGCGATTTCGGCGCCGTCGACGCTACCCCGCTCGAACAGCCGGCGCGCCACCGCGATCAACGCCGTCCGGTTGCCCTCGAGCAGGTCATGGCAGGCACGGTCAGCCTCGGCAAGCTCGATGCCGACCGCGGCGCGAATATCGACGTGGCGGAGAAATTCCTCCGCATGGCGCGGGTCGCCGAGGTGCGTCAGGGGCGACGGTCCCGCCAAACCCAGGCCGCCTAACATCGCGCAGCTCAGCCTGGTGGCCTCCGCCAGATCCTGTTGGGCGCCGTGGGACGCCTCACCAAGCAGGACTTCCTCGGCGGCACGGCCGGCGAGCAAGACTTCGATACGTGACCTATAATCGCTCGCCGTGCCTTCGAAGACCTGGCGGGTGGTACGCATCGACATCCCGAGCCGCCGGTCCGTGCGCGTCGTGTTGGCGACGACGCCGTCGGGGCCGAAGCGGAGCACATCGACCACCGCGTGGCCCGCTTCGTGGATCGACGTCCTCCAGCGCAGCTTGCCGGAAACGTCGTGGTCGCCGACGAGAGCAAGACGGAGGTCGTCGAGCCTGAGTTCGCGGTTCTCCCGCCGCGCCACACGGCGTGCGTCCTTCACCGCGCGCTCCGCGTCGGCGCCGGTCATGCCAGCTGCCGACATCACGACGGTGGAGATGTCCACGCCGACCAGATCGCCCTTCAACCGAACCCGGAAGATCTTCTTGAGCTCGTCCTGATCGGGCGGACTGATGCGCACCACGTTCTCGAAGCGGCCCGCCCGCAGCAGCGCGGGATCGCAAGCCTCGACCTCGTTGGTGCAGCCGATCAGGAAGACGCCCTCCCGCCGGCGCACACCATCAACCTCCTCAAGCAGCGCGTTGATGCAATTCCTGACGTAGTCTGAGTGCGAGTGCTTGACGGCGCGACGGTCGACGAAACTATCGCATTCCTCGAGCAGCATCACGCAGGGCGCCTGAGCCCGGGCGGAGGCGAAGTCTCGGCGCATCGCCGCCAGGAAATCGCCTAAGTGCCCCTCTGCCTGCCAGGAATAATACGAGCAGACGATCAGCGGGATGCCTGATTTCGAATCCTCGCCTGACGCGCTACGCGCGAACGCCTCTGCGAACAGCGTCTTGCCGACGCCGGGTGGCCCAGCGAGCATCACGGCGCTCGAGACCGCATCCCAGGGGATCTCGCCGTGTCGCCAGGCGGCGAGATCGGCGATCGCATCGTCAGCCCAGGCGCGCGCACCAGCCATGCCATGGATCTCGGAGAGCACCAGCCCCCGCGACGGCCGTTCGGCCCTCTTCGAGGCGGCGAGACGGTGCAGCTCGTCGACGCATTCTTCCGGCGTGCGGTCGAACCGAATCGCCGCTGCGAGGTCACCTACACCAACATCGCGCATCGTCTCCGCCGGCACATCGACCGCCGTCCTGATGCCGGTGACGGCGCGGATGGTGCGCGACACCGTCGCGGGATCGAGCATGGGCAACTCGATCCGGTACCGGGCCGCTTCGTTCAGCACTTTCGGAAGGCAGGCGCGGCCGTTGGACGAGAACGCCACGAAGGGCAGCGCGTAGGCGCACATGTCGGCAGCGACGCGCTCCAGCCGCTGTTTGGCAGCGCCTTTGAGCGGCTCCCTCAGCACGATATAGGCGCCGTCGAGACCGTCGCGACGGCCGGGAGCGGTCTTGACCAGGTCGATCATACGCAGCGCGTCGTCGAAAAACATCCCGCGCCACCCGCCTTTAAGCGCGTCGAGCATCGCGCCGTCGGCGACGTCGACGACAACGGGAGCGCCGCCGCAGATCAAGTCCCGCGCAGCGTCCGGCGCGGCGTCGAAAGCGCGGGCGAGCAGCAGAGCCGCGGCAATTCGCGCCGGGCTCGGGGGGCATCCCTCGCGGCTTGCATTCTCCTCGAAGCCAGTGTCGTCATCGACATCCGCCAAGCGCGTCAGACTGGCGAAGCCGCCCGACCGGGCGATAGGCGGCCGATCGTCGCCCACGGCGAGGTTCCACCGGAAGCGCAAGGCATCGCGCCAAGCCTGCCCATAAGCCCGCCGCTCGATGGGTCCAATGCCGGTGCCGGCGAAGGACACCGGGCGGTGCGTACCGCCGTTACGGGGCCCAAAGACACTCGACATGCTCGTGGTCTCGTTCATGTCTAGATCTCGATGAGAGGATCGGACCCGAGGCGCTCGTTCGGGTAGCCAAGCGCCGCGGCGAAGCCCTGCTCGTTGTCGCTGGCGACGACGATCAAGGACGCGTTCAAGGCGGAAAAATCGGCATGCAGGTCGCTCGTCGGCTGCACCATCACGACCCACCTCCCGTCAGCCGGGGCGGCGTCTTGGGAACACGGGCGCCGGCACGGCGGCTGCCGAGCCAGATCTCGTGCATCGACCAGGATGCCGAGAGGCGCGTGCGCTCGCGCGTCTCGATCGGCATGCGGGCGAGCGTGTGCGACAGCACCATCGCCGCGGCGGGATCAAACAAGGCGCAGGCCAGCAACACTGTCATGCTGAGATCGACGCGCAGGCCGATGCGCTCGGGGATTCGACGTCCGATGACGATGCCGATGGCGGCGGCAGCGTCGCCGCGGATCACCGCACGCCACTCGGGCATCGTGGCGGAGATGCCGGCGACGAAGCTGGCGACCTCGGAGCGAGCGCGTTCGTCGAAGGATTCAGCCGTCTTTGTGCGCCAGTAGAAGAACACCGGAGGCAGCGCCTCGCCGTCCGGGAATTCGCCTTCTTTCATCGGGCAAAGCTCCGTCATTCGCGCGGCAGGCCGCGCGTGATGTTGAGATGCGGAATTTGAAAAGGTTAGGCGAGGGAGGGTCCTTGGCGGACCCTGCCCTGCCTCGCCGGGACACGCCCCGTCACGTCACGCCGTGCCGGACCACGCCTAGCCTCGCGGTGTCGAGCCATGCCAAGACTATTCGAGCTGCGACTCCTCGATCAGGAAGCGACCGAAGTCGGGACGGTGGTCGCCGATGCCGAAGGGACCCGCCATGCGGAAGTAGCTCACGACGTCCTCCCGGTTAATAATGGTGGTGATGAACGAGCCGCGTACGGTCGCGCTCCAGCCGTCGAAGCACGGACGCGTGCGCGCCACCCGCGAGTCGTCGACGCGCACGATCTCGCGGTGGCGGAAGCGCGGGTCCTGCCAGAGCTCTTCGACCGTCTTCGGGCCATCGTACTCGAGCATCGCGGGACCCTCGGCGACGAAGGCCGCCTTGGTCGCCTTGCCCTTGCGGACCGTCTTGGCGCCGTTGACGAGCGCACCCTTGATCGCGGACGGCGGCAGACACGGCCGGCCTTCGTGAAGCCACAGCGATCCGTGCCACTCGAGCTCCGCGATCCGGTGATGGTCAGCGTCGGTTTTGTGCTGCTTCCCCGTGAGCTTTTTGAGCGCCTTCGCGGTGGGGTCGAACGGGTCGGCGAGCCTGCTGGAGTGCATCAGCATGGGGCCGACGCCGACCAGACGGAGGGTGATCATCTCCACCGCCATGATCAGATCTCCCCCTCGGTGGGATCGAAGAGCGGTGCCGTCTCGGCGATGCTGCGGACGATGTTGGCATACGAGGCCGGCTTGGCCGCGTAACGACGGGCGCGCAGCATGCTGGTCACCACCTCGTGGCACTCGTGGCACAGCACCGTGAGGTCGCCATCGCGCTCATCTCCGAGGTTGTCGTAGGTGCGATGGTGCGCCTCGAGCTGCTCGGTCGCCGCGCAGAGCACGCAGCGATGGCCGGCGGCCGCGATCGCACGCTGGCGAATCTGCCGCCAAGCGGCGCTACGCAGATGTTTCTCGTAATCCACCATCGGTCATCGTCCCCGGTCAGTTTCCTGAGGGGCGGTGTAGCACAGTTCTTCTGGTTTGGGGACAAATTGTCCCCAAAAACCCGGAAATTCTCGTTAACCTTAACCGTCGGTTAACAGGAAAGGTAAAAATGTAACCATTGATTAGTAGCTCGCCCCGTTCGGAGGCCCGGCCGGAGAACTGATAGATTCCGATGGACGACCACCTGCTCACCCCCTCCCTGCTTCGAGCAGCGCGCGCCCTGCTCGGATGGAGTCAAACCGAACTTGGGCAGAAGGCTGGCGTGTCGCGGAAGGCCATCGCAACGTTCGAGACGGCCAAGCCATCCGATCGAACCGATCCGCGCCGCAAGGCCGTGCTGCAGACGCTGCGGCAATATCTCGAAGTCGAATGCGATATCGAGTTCACCTTCGCGAGTGACAAGACGGGCGAAGGCGTACGTCGCGCGAAGTCGAGGTGACGGGAGCGACCAAAAGATTCCGGTGGGCAGGATGACAGAAGGCCAATCCTAAGCCGTACAAGGCAAGTCCTACAACTAGAATACTCGCATGTCAGCCGATTCGACCTATCCAGCCGTCGCTGCGGATGATTTTGCGCGCCGCTTCTCGCAACGGGGCGGAAATCTGATGTGGTTGCTCGGAGCCGGTGGATCGGCGGCCGCCGGCATCCCGACGGCGTGGGACATGATCTGGGAGTTCAAGCAGCAGCTCTACATAAGTCAGCGGCGCGTCTCCCCGAAAATGGTCGCCGACCTTGCCAACCCAGCCGTCCGGCGCGAACTGCAGTCATTCGTCGACGGCATCGGGAATTTGCCGCCGCCCGGCGCTCCCGACGAGTATGCGGCTCTCTTCGAAGCCGTCTATCCGAGCGAGGCGGACCGTCGAACCTACATCGCGTCGAAGGTGAGCGGCGCCAAGCCGTCTTACGGACACGTCGCTCTTGCGACAATGATGCGGGCCGGACGTGCTCGTCTCGTCTGGACGACCAACTTCGATCCGTTGATCGCTGACGGCTGCGCGAAGGTCTACGGCGGAACTGGTCAGTTGACGACGGTGGCGATCGAGACCAGAAGTCTTGGGCGCCAAGTCATCGACGAGGGGCGTTGGCCCGTCGAAGTCAAAATGCACGGCGACTTTCGATCGCGCAGACTGAAGAACACCGGAGACGAACTGCGCGAACAGGATGCGAAACTCAGGTCGCTGTTGATCGACAGTTGCGGCCGGTGGGGCCTGATCGTAGCTGGCTACAGCGGCCGCGACGACTCCATCATGGACACCCTGGAAACGGCTCTCGAGCGCGACACCCCTTTTCCTGCCGGTATCTTCTGGCTCCATCGCGGCGAGGACCCGCCGTTGCCGCGCGTCAAACGGCTCTTGGCGGCCGCCGCCCGCAAAGGCGTCGACGGCGGGCTGGTGCCGATCGAGAATTTCGACGAGGTCTTGCGCGACCTCGTTCGCCTGGCGGAGGATCTGGACACTAAGGCCTTGGACGAACTCGCTTCGGAGCGACGAATCTGGTCGCCCGCACCGCGACCAACCGGCAAGCGCGGTTTTCCAGTGGTCCGGCTCAATGCACTCGAATTGATCGAAACGCCGACCGTTTGTCGCCGCGTCGGATGCGGCATCGGCGGCGTGGCGGAGGTCAGGTCGGCGATCGAAGCCGCAGCCCTGCCGGTGCTCGCGACCCGGTCACGAGCCGGAGTACTCGCTTTCGGCTCCGACGCCAACGTGCGAGCCGTGCTTTCGGCCTACGACATTGAAAGCTTCGACCTGCACGCGATCGAAGTCCGCCGATTGCTATAGCGCGACAATCTGGGTGGGAAGCCGTATTGCCTCACATATCGATGCTCCCGGGCGCGATCAGTTGCCTCATT
>NZ_JASAUT010000066.1:0-43391 GCF_029952935.1 Bradyrhizobium sp. Mp19
GAGTTCGAGAAGTTAGCGGTCACTGAGCAGAATGGAGCGTTCAAGGCAGAGCTGTTAAAGCAAGCCTCGGCATACCGGCAGAGATGCGTGCGGCGAAATATGGTTTGCCGAAACCAAGCCCTCCAGAAATCAAGTGAGACTACCTACGCTGGAGCCCATTAAAAAGGCCGGAAACGACGAAGCCGCCGACCATGCTGCGCTCGCCATAAAGGCGCTTCGCAAGGCAGCGACCGGACAGCCTGCCGTGCAGCTTGCGCGCCAGCTTTTTCGCGGCCTGCCTCGTAACGCCGCAAGACTTCGCCAGCGCCTTCAGGACCCCGGCTCTTGCTCCCGAAGACCCGGGGCATATTCTCGATCAGTTTGGAGCGGTCCCGGCCGGCACCTCGCTGGGGCCGTTTCGCTTCGGGGAACAAGCAGCAGTCCAACGACGTTGAGTAGCCACGTGGGACTACTTGCCGGCCTCAGCAGTCTAAGCTGGGGCCTTTTTTGTCAGGGGACGGTTTTCGCGAGTTGTAAACAGCTTCGCCAAAATCTCAGCCTGCTCTTTTGTCAGCTTCTCGGCGAACGCGCCGTTCTTTTCTATCTGAGCCGGCCCTTTGAGTTCGCTATCGTAGACCATCCAGCCGTTGCCACCCTGCCGAACGAGGAAACGTCCCCGCATCGGGCGTCCAATAAATTCCATCTGCAACCACCATCTGCGAAATACGAGCTTCGTCGATTAGCTCGAAGGATGGAGCGTCGGCATTGAACTATGTGAATCGTGACGATCAACTTTAGACAAGCACCACCTGGCTTCCGCGGCGAACTGAAAACGGCCCCAACCAGGGGGCCGCCAACCCGAGCGATACGGGTTTTTCCTCTGGCAGTCGGGGGGCGCCTGAACAAGCTGGGCGGTGAGCCGACTCGGTGCCAAGCCCGTTCCTATCAACGAGGACCAGGATCATCGGAGATACGAGCATAAAATTGGACAGACGGCCAAAATCGAATCTGCAATCATCTTTGGCATCTGATGAGGAAATGATTCGGAGAAGCCATGCCGGTATGGTCGCACGAGGACGAGCTGAGGTTATTGCAGTTGGCGCGAGAAACCGATCTGACGCAGCGCGAGATTGGTCAGAAGCTCGGGCGTTCGGAGTCGGCCGTAAACCTACGTCTAGCCATGCTAAGGAAGCGTGCCGCCGGGAATAAATAGGGCAACGTGAAACGGGAACCAGGCGGCCAACTGTGGGTTTTGGCGTGCAGGTAATCATGGCAACTCGCATCGGCGCGCGCCTCACTGCGCTGCTGCAAATGATTCGATGACGGACGTCACGCATTTGACTCCAGGTGGCTTCTATTGGGTCCTTGTGCGCTCAAGCACGAAGCATCCCGAGTGGCAGCCGGCGCGTTGCGCTACTTGCCAAGGCGACGGCGTGAAGTGGGACTTCATCGGCTTCAATAGCGACGTCGGTCATCATTTCGTCGAGGTCGTCGACATCGGCCCAGAACTATCATCCTAAACGCTCGTGTTAAAATGCCCAGGAAGACTAGCGACAGCCCTGCTATCGATCCGCTGCGCGGATTCCCCATTTCTGTACAACCGCTGCGGCCCTGTCCCTTCTGCGGCGGTTCGGAAGTTTGGATCCACAGCGACATTGACCCAAAATTTGTAGTCTGCAAGGAATGTTCAGCTTTCGGTCCCAATGCGCCGACCGTTAGGCAGGCGGCCGAGCGTTGGAACAAACGAACCACCCCCTAAAGCCGAAGAACGGCGGAAGCGATTACTCGCTGGGACCGTTCGGGAACAAAGTTGCAACCGCGGCGTTTCGCGACCGCTTGGTTTGAGTGGTTTCCTTGGCCCCAGCTTGTATCCCTCGCTGGGGCCTCTTTGCGCGCATAAGACAGGCCGTCCGAAATAGGAGTGGCCCCGACAACCTTGGGGGCCTGCGGAGGCCGATGTCGGGGCCACTTGCCAGTCCCGCGTCGGGATTTGGCCTCAGAATGATTCTACAAGTTTCTAGACCTCGCAAGCAGGATCCCCGCTGTCTCTGCGAAGAGGTCTTTGCTTGGCTGCAGCATCGTCACGAAAGTTCAGCTTTCGCGGTACCCAAGGTGCTGGGGCCTTTTCTATACGGCGTAGGAACGAACGTGGCCGAGTCTTGTTTATCGGACGCTCAGATGCCGCCACTGCCCCCCGACTGCATCTGGGCATCAGTAGTGGCCCTAGCCAGTCCCCTCGCTGGGGCCGTCTCTTTAGAGGAGCAAGGTCGACAACTGAAGCGGCCTTACTCCCCATTTTCTCGATGTGCCTTGATTTCTGCGCGCGCGCTGGCGCTGTCCTGGATGGATTTCCGCAGATCTGCCAGCTGCGCGTCCCGCTGATCGGCGAGCGTTTTTCGTTGTATGCGCAACGCTTGACTTTCGGCGATAGCAAGCTGGGAGCGCGCGAACAGTGGATCGATCATCGGCAAGCTGTACTACAGCGCCTAAGTTCCGGCCCTGTCTTAGGATACGTCCGATTTTCTATCGTTGATCCCGTATCTGCTTTCCTCTTGGGGAAAGGGCTCATGGGATTTTCGGCCCGCAAACGTATCCGGCACTGGATCATTGAGGAGTTTGAGCGAGTGCTCGATTAGCTCGCGTGCCTGACCGGCGAGCTTTTCAAACCACCTTTGGTCAGGACGATAGTTGCGCTGTTCGGCCATAGCCGCGCTCCCTGTTGTGCAGGCGGGAGCGCTATCGGTCTCTCAGCCACCGACGCCTACGGGCAGAGCCTCGGCCGGTGATGAGGGTAAACTACCTCAGGACGTAACGGTTCAATATTGAACTTAATGCTTGGGTCGAAACGACAAATGCCGCGCGTTTGTAGGCGGCCTTACCTCAGTTGGTCCGCTTACTTAAGCGCACAGCGCGGCCAAGCGGTATAAGACTAGGTGTTCAGTCCCGAGGTCAAGTGGATGGGATCGATCCTGAAGCGGTTTGGTTCGTCGGCCCATGCTTTGCAGATAGCTTCATAGGGTGTGAGACCACGCAGGGTCTTAAGGCGTCTGGCGAAGTTGTAAGCATCAAGGAAGGCAGCGAGGTGATCTTCCAATTGCCGTGGGTCTCGTAGTGGTATCGCCGGACGGTTGCCTCCTTGAGCGTGCGGTTCATTCTCTCGACCTGACCGTTAGTCCAAGGATGATTGGGCTTGGTCAGGCGATGCTCGATGCGGTGTCCCAGGCAGGCCCGGTCGAAGGGATGGCCGCGCCAGCTTGCAGTGGCGCCATCACGATTCTTAGGCAGGTCGGCGAACTGGATACCGTTGTCGGTCAGTACAGTGTGGATCCGGAAAGGGACGGCCGCCACCAGTTCTTCGAGGAAGGCCCTGGCTGCTGCACCCGTGGCCTTCTTCACCAGCCGGGCGAAGGCGTATTTGGCGGTCCGGTCCACCGCCACGAAGAGATAGAGTTTGCCTTCCTCGGTGCGGACCTCAGCGATATCGATGTGGAAGTAGCCAATGGCGTAGCGCTTGAAGGGTTGCCTGGCGGGCTTGTCGCCGGCGATCTCGGGTAAGCGGCTGATCCCGTGACGTTGCAGGCAGCGGTGCAAGGACGAGCGCGTGAGATGCGGGATCGTCGCCTACAGCGCATAGAGACAGTCATCCAAAGGCAGGAGCGTGTGCTTGCGGAAGGCGAAGACCATCGCCTCTTCCTCGGCAGAAAGCACGGTCGAGCGCACGGTCTTTGGCCCCATCGGCGCATCGTGGACAAAGGTGCGCTTACGCCACTTGGCGACCGTCTTTTGGTTGAGCCCGTGCTGGGCGGCTAGCTCTTTGAGCGGAGCCTTCGATCGCTGTATTGCCGCTCGGATCGCGTGCGTGGTCGTGGCGCTGCCATGGAGTATCTGGCCCATAGGTCCTCCCGGAATGAAGGACCAGTTTGGCTGATTCCCCCACACTCCGGGACCAGACACCTAGGCCGCGCACGTACATTTGAGGCGCGGCCCTAGTGCGCAATGAGAGCGGTCAGCAACAGCACTGCAATAAGCAAGGAACCGCCGAAAATCGCGATAGCGAAACAGACACGCGCCGGGATCGAATAGGGATCGAAATGGGGCTGTTCAAGCATGGCGCTCCTTAAGCCTGCAGGCGGGAGCGCGATCGGTCTCTCAGCCACCGGCGCCTACGGGCAGAGCCTTGGCCGGTGATGTTTAGACAATGCTCCGGATAGCTAGAGGTTGCAAGGAACCTCTCAGCCTACTTGCGCAGCAGCACAACCGAACTCAGGCGAACAGGTCTTTGCCCGGCTGCAGCATCCTCACGAACGTCCCGCTCCTTGGCGTACTGCAAGCCGGCCCAGTACTCGGCCGGCGTCGCCTTTGTCCTGGTAGATCATCGGATAGTTGATCGTCTCAATGTAGATCCGGTCGTCCTGGATCGGTTCAAAGGCGCGGGCGTGCTCCATGATCCGGCGGGCAGCCTTTCTCCGGGTCCGCCCAGCGCCGGTCTTCCTTCATCTTCATCGTCGAATTCCATCCCGCCTTTGTGCAGCATAGATGTGAGGGGTGTGAATCTGGCTTTCGGCGGGACGGTGGCTATCAAACGTCGCGCCGCAGGGACAGCGCATCAGCGACGACGGCAGTTGAGAAGGCAGCTTTTCGCCGCGGTCCCACATGGCCTGCTTGCGCGCGATCCAATCGCGATGATCGCGCCAGGCCTGGAAATTCGCTTTGGTTATCTTCACAGCCACCGCTGTCGTTGCACAGCCCGTCACAGGCTCGCTGCTTGTGCTGCACGTCGGTTACTCCTTCTGGGAAGGATGGATCGTGGTCGATGGTGCTGTATCTCTCGTCTCACCGAATCTGCTGGCTGTGGTTTGCCTTCGGCATTCCAGTGTTCATGGCGGTGGCCGCTATACTCTGGCTGATGATAGCTAAACCTTAACTTGAGGTGTTTTGAAGCGTGATGGCAGTGCCGCCAGGATGCTCCGCTCGCGGTGGCATGCCAGCTTGCAGTAGTTGCCGGGGAGCGCGCAGGCCTCCGGGATGGTCGAGCGGATAGGAGGGGATACCTGTTAGGCCGCCAATCATCTTCAAAAGCGCCTGTTGCTCAGGCGCGCCTCCGTTATTGGCCAAGAACTCTGCGTGCGAGATGAATATACGCAATCGCTCTGGATGAATGTCCCGGTGGTCGAAGTTGCTAGCCTGTCGGGATCCGACCGGGCGGACGTGGTCGTGGTCGGTTCTGGCATTGCCGGGCTGCCGGTGGCGTAGAGCTTGTAAGCCGTGGGCGCTCCGTGATCGTGCTGGATCGACACCGGCATGACGGCGCGCACGACCGCGCATCTCGCCACAGCGCTGGACGACTATTCCAAGGTGCTCGTGGGCGCGCGCGGCGAGGAATGTGCGCCTTACTACCAAAGCGTCATGACCGCGATTGACCGCTGCCTGGAACTCGAAAACGTCGGCTGCGATTTCTGCCGGGTCGACGGAATCTGGGTGCATTGCCGAATCCCAGACCGGGCGGCCAACCGCCAGCGGCAGCAAAAGGGGAAAGGAGCCGCCTCGCAACGGCTCCGTCCTTCCGCTATTTCTTGCCCTCGCCGACCGTAGGCGCGGGCTTCTTGTCGAGATCCTGCGCCATCTCAAGATGATGCTTAAGCGCCGGCAGGGTTTTGCCGGCCCAATTCTTCAGATCCGCGTTATCGCCGCCCTTGGCATAGCGCTCGAACAGGTCGACGGCATCCTTATGAGCGCTGACCTGCATCGAATTGAACTCCGAGCTGAAGTCGTTACCGTTGGCACCCTTCAGCTTGTCGAGCTTGCTTTGGTGCGATGAATCGAGAGCGCTGGGCAATTCGGCTTTCACCTTGCCACTGGTGACAAGTCCCTTCAGCTCGGTGCTGGTTTTGGTGTGGTCCGTTACCATCTGGGAAGCGAAAGTCTTCTCCGCTGCATTTCCCTTCTGCTGTGCGAGCTTGTTAGACTCGATTTCAAACATGTCCGATATCGCGACCTGCTTGACAAAATCCACCGTCGAGGGGCTGACCCCGAGCACGGAATTGACCCCGGTCTTTTCGCTGACGGATTGCGCCATGACCGGTGTCGCCAGCAAAATGCACGCGATTGCTATTATAGTGCGTCTCATGTGTATCTCCATCAGTTTGCGGTCTTGCAATTGACGCCCTTGCGAGGCGTTAGTTGAGCTTAGTCGCCGTCTGCTCGTCGAATTTGGCGGCGAGGGATCGAACGATATCGTGTGGCTGAGCTTTCCATCCAGGCGATCAAGACGTCGTAGTGGCGACCGGCCGCAACAGGAGACCCGCCAGATAGCAGCGGCCTCAAGTAACCGGTCTTGCGGCATCTTCGACCGCTCGGGCGGTGGAACGATCCCGTGACCAAACGAGCCTGTTGCGGGTGTAGACCTCCTTGCGGTTGAGGTGGAACTGGACGCAGTAGCCGCCGCATTTGCGCTTTTCGCTGATTCCCGCCCCGTTCTTGGCCAAGCTATCGTCAAAGGCGAGGTGGTGGTTGGCCTACGCACTGCCCTGAAGTTTTAAGCCGAGTGCCGGTAAACGTGGCGGAGGTATACGCGTCACTACGCAGTGACCTGTACATCGGCTCCATTACTTCTTTTTCTTGGGGACTTTCTTGCCTTTTTTGCGGGCCTTGGAAAGTCCGATCGCGATCGCCTGCTTCTTGCTTTTTACCTTGCCGCCCTTTCCGCCACGGCCACTTTTGGCCGTCCCCTTCTTGTACCGTCGCATCTCGCTCTTGACGTCCGAGCCCGAGCTCTTCGAGTAGCGATGCTTCTTCTTGGCTTTTTTTGCCATGGGTTCTTCTCTTTCCACTAAAAGACACTGCTAGTTGAACTGCCAGAAGCATGACTTCCGCGCTGTCGGCTTTCCCATCCACCGCATCGACAATCTAGATGGCGCTGGCAAGTTCCGACGCACCAGTCCGAGCATCCGTTAGTGGATATACGGAATGCGGTGTCCTCATAGGAACGCTGCCAGATGTTTCACGCTTGATAGGTTGGAGAACCTCGATCGATGCGCCGCACCAGAATTCGGCTCAAGCACCAGCCATCCGACCAAGCCGGCCGACGCGGTTGGCGGCTTAGCACCGAGGAAGATGAAGAAGGTATCGAGGATTGGATGGTCGGCGGAGGCGACAGCCCGTCAGCTTGAACGGCAAATAGTCCCGGAAATTGTTGCTGCATCAACCAAGGGATCAGGGTAGCCACACGATGGTTCCTCCCAAGGGTTCACCTCCTATTTCGAGCCCGATTCAGCGGGCCAGCCGTTTGATGGTCTTGGCCGCACGGCTGGGACCATGCCAGCCGAGAAACTTCAGCTCCTTGTTCTCCAGCGCATTCGTTGCTCGAAAGAACTGTTCGAGGTCATCGCGTGCATGGGTGGGAAGATCGCGGATATCCTTGAGATCAGTTTCGAGCGGTGATCTATCAGGCACCGCAAACACCCGATCGTTGCGCTCCGTCTCGCCCTTTTTCTTCTGTTCGACTTCGAGAATGCCGATGGGACGGCAGCGCAGCACGACGCCCGGATAGGTCTGCGCGTCATGCAAGATCAGCACATCCAGCGGATCGCCATCCTCGGCCTTGGTCGAGGGAATGAACCCCCAGTCATAGGGATAGGTCAGGCCGGCCATCAGTGGCTTCGCCAAGGCAAAAACGCCAAGCTTCGGATCGAAATCGAGCTTGCATGAACTGCCGCGCGGCGTCTCGACCACGGCGAAGATGTTCTTATCGTCGGCCCAACTCGGCAGTTTTGTCAGATTGGTCATGGCGGACGACTCGGGCCTCGAAAGGAGCAGCGGGCCCGACGGAAATCGATCCGCCGAGCCCCGCCGGGAATCAGGCGGAGGTGGAGGCCTTCTTGTTGACACCCTTGCGCAACGCAACCGTATTGAGCTTGGCGTTCGCGGCCTTCTCTTCGTTTAGGTTCGTGGTAAGGAAGCGCACGATATCGTCGTGGCCGAGCTCCTCCGCCCAGGCGATCAAGGTGCCGTAGCGGCATATCTCGTAGTGCTCGACGGCCTGCGCGTTGGCGACGAGCGCCGCATCCAGCACCGTCTTGTCCTCGATCTCGCCGGCCGTCTCGTCGGCTTCCTTGATGATCCCGTCGATGGCTGGGCATTGCGTGCCGCTTGGCGATTGGCCGAGTTTCTCGAACACCTTTTCGAGACGCTCGATCTGCTTGTTGGTCTCCTCGAGATGGTTCTTGAGGCCCGTGGCCAGATCCCGGTTGGTGGCTTTGTCGATCATCTTCGGCAGGGCCTTGGTGATCTGCTCCTCGGCATAATAGATGTCCTGCAAGCCATGCAGCAGCAGATCATCCATCGTCTTGATGTCTTTGGTGAATAGTCCCATGACGCCGCTCCTCGCTCCTAAAGCGGGGGGAACGCATGCTCGCCGTGCTGGTTCCTGGGCGTGAACGCCACAGCCGGCCGGGAAGATTATGATGGTGGGGCGTCTCGTGCGTCCGCAGGAACTCGCGCAAACAGGCCGCGTTTTGCCTCTTTGGGTGGAGTTCAACATGGTCAGCACCTCGCTCTGGATGGAGACCGAAATCCTGCCGGAGGCGGGTGCCCTCAAAGGCGATGTGCAATGCGATGTCGCCGTGGTTGGTTCGGGCATCGCCGGACTGTCGACGGCGTACGAATTGATGAAGCGCGGCCGCTCGGTCATCGTCATCGACCGCAAGGGTATCGCAAGCGGCATGACGGCGCGCACCTCGGCGCATCTTGCGCCGCTTTGCGATGATTTGATGAGCGAATTCAGGAAGCTGCGCCGCGCCGAGGTCGCCAAGCTGTTCTACGAAAGTCAGGCCGCCGCCGTGGATCGCATCGAGGAAATCCAGACAAGCGAGAAAATTGCCTGCGACTTTCTCCGTCTTGACGGTTACCTTTTTCAAGGCAATGGCATGCCGGCCGACATATTCGATGAGGAGCTGGAAGCGGTGCGCGAGGTCGGCGCACCGGTGCACCGGTTGGTCGGCGTGCCGCTCAAGGGCTGCGAGAGCCGGCACGTCTTGCGCTATCCGCGCCAGGCAAAATTCCATCCCCTCAAATATCTCGCCGGACTTGCCGCCGCTTGCGCAAGCGGCAGCGTCCGTTTCTTTGCCAACAGCCCGGTCGAGGAAGTCGCCGAACATGACGGCGGCGTCACGCTGCGAACCTCACAGGGGCAGATCACGGCCGTGCATGCTGTCATCGCGACCAACGCATCAATCGCCGACCGCTTTCAACTGCATACCAAGGTTTCTCCTTACCGCACTTACGTGCTCGCCTTTGCCATCGCGCGGGGCGAACTGCCCGACGCGCTCTATTGGGACACCGAAGATCCCTACCATTATGTGCGGCTGCAAACGGGCCCCGAGGAGGATGATTTCGTGCTGGTCGGCGGCGAAGACCATAAAAGCGGTGAGGCCAACGATGCCGACCAGCGCTTTGCTCGGCTGGAGAACTGGGCGCGTGAATTGATCCCGGCTTTGGACCGCATAACCCATCGCTGGTCGGGTCAGGTTCTCGACACGATCGACTATGCCGGCTTCATCGGCCGCGAGCCCGGCAGCGAGCGCATTTACCTTGCGATGGGCGATTCAGGCCAGGGTCTGACCCATGGTGTGATGGGCGCGATGCTGAACACAGCCCTCATTCTGGGCGAAGATCATCCGTGGAAGTCCGTCTATGCGCCGGATCGCAAGCCGCTCGCTGCGGCGCGGAATTTCCTGCGCGAGAACATGACGATCCTGCAAAACCTCGCGGAATATGTGGCGCCGGGTGAAATCGCTTCGCTCGAAGAGCTTCAGCCCGGTGAGGGCGCCATTCTGCGGCGGGGACTCGAAAAGATCGCAGCCTACAAGGACAAGGCTGGCGAACTGCATCTTCATTCGGCCAGTTGCACGCATATTGGCTGTCATCTGCACTGGAACAGCTTCGAGAGCTGCTGGGATTGTCCGTGCCACGGTTCGATCTTTGCGCCCAACGGACGGCCGATCAATGCTCCGGCCGTGTCGGCTTTGCGCCCGGTAAAGGTCTAGCGAGATCCGGTCAAGGCTTAGGGAGCGTTCCATCTTCAAGGACGAGGACATCGAGCAGGGCGATCTGCGTAGCCCGCGCACACCGTGGGCCGTCCTACGGCCGCTGCCAATTGAGCCGATCGTTGACAGCTTTCGGTGCAAGGTGCTGATCGTCGGTGCCGGCATCACCGGTGCGCTGATGGCCGAGCGCCTGACACGGCAAGGCCGCCAGGTGGTCATCATCGATCGCGAGCTTCCCAGTCTCGGCAGCACGGTGGCCAGCACCGCCATGCTGCTCTGGGAAATCGACCGGCCGCTGTTCGAACTTGCGCAGCTCTATGGTTTCGAGAAGGCGGTGCGCTGCTATCGGGCCAGCCACCATGCCGCGCAGGGCCTGCCGTCCCTGGTTTGGCAGCATGGAATTGCCTGCCAGATGCGACGGCGTCTCTCGCTCTATCTCGTCGTCGATGACAGTCCGAACCTTGTTCAGGATGAATGTGCGCTGAGGGGCCGCGCCGATCTGCCGTCCCTCTATCTCGATCACGCCGCGCTGCTGAAGCGCTTCGGCATCGCGCGGGCGGGCGCCCTTTTGTCAAGGGACGCGGCCGATGCCGATCCTGTGCTGCTCACACATGGCCTGCTTGATATCTCCCTGCAACGCGGTGCCCGCCTTCTCAAGGCCAACGCGGTTGCCTATGACAGCACGGCCCAGAGCGTCACCGTCGGCCTTGAGAACGGACTTTCGATCGAGGCGCGCCAGGTTGTGCTCGCGACCGGCTATGTGATGCCGGATATTGTGCGGCCCACGGCGCAGCAGCCAGCTTCCAGCTGGGCCATCGCGAGCCGGCGGCAGCCAGGCCATCTGTGGCCCGAACAGGCGCTCATCTGGGAAGCGAGCCGGAACTATCACTATGCGCGGACCACCACTGATGGCCGCATCATCCTTGGTGGCGAAGATGACCGTGCGCTCATCGAGCCTCACGCTCGTGCCACGCCTGCCAAGGTGAGGGCGCTCAAAGATTATCTGAAGGCGCTTTGGCCGCATGCATCGGAAGATGTGGCGTTCGGCTGGTCGGGCGCCTTCGATACCACACATGACGGATTGCCGTTGATCGGCAGGGTGCCCGGCTCCAAGAATATCTTCGCCGCCTTTGGCTATGGCGGCAACGGCATTACCTTCAGCTTCCTCGCGGTGGAACTTATGGCGGCGATGTTTGCCGGAGGTTCTTCGCCCCTGTTCGATGATCTTGCGATTGATCGCGATATTCCCGGCTAAGACGCGCGATCAGGCTGCCCAGCATGAAGGCGACGAGCAGCGAGGGCAGCGGAGCCTCTCGCACCACATCACGCAGAAACGCGAGCGCCTGGCCCGGCGGCTGCCCTTCTTCCAGCTTTCGTGCTGTGATTGCGCTTCATCGCTCCGCGCCGCACCTGATCCGCCATTCCCTGCTCCTTCAATCTGGGCAATAGACCGGCGGCGGAACCGTTCCTACTGCGAACGCTGTGGCCGTACCCGGTGCTTTAGCAACGAAGGGGACCCGAGGCCATTCTGAAAGGACCGACAACGATCGATCAAGGATGGTCATGGCTCAAGATCCGCCGGAGCCTAAACGAGACGGCAAAGGGGCCACATCTCGGGCTCTCGCAAGCCTGCACGGGAAGTTCAGGAGCCCTTCACCATCCGCCCGCCGGAAACCGATCACGGCTCAATGCCCAATCTGAAATGGTCGTTCGCTGCTGAACCAATGGCTTCCACGCGCGCTTGTCGAAGCGCATTTGAAAGTCACGGGTGACGTCCTGGCGCGGCTCCTGACCACCAAAGCGGCGGTGATCGCACGATGGTATTCCCGCGACCAATCATCGAGCAGGAGGTCGAAATGCCGCCGCGTGGCGTCCGTATGGAGGCGATGGAGGCACGTTCTGTCGATGCCATTCCAGTCGGAAAGGAGTGGCAATATGAACCCAAATGGGACGGATTTCGTTGCCTGCTGGCGCGGGACCGGGACGCGGTGTCCATGCGCTCGAAGTCCGGCCAGAATCTTGCCCGATACTTCCCGGAGATCGTCGCCGCAGCCCGCGATTTGCGCGAACGGAGGTTTGTGCTTGACGGCGAGCTCGTCGTCGAGGTTGGCGGGCAATTTTCGTTCGATGACCTCCTGCAGCGCATCCATCCGGCCGCTAGCCGCGTTCAGAAGCTGTCCCGGGACACGCCGGCCCTGTTTCTCGCTTTCGATCTGCTGGAGCTGGGCGACAAAAAGTTGGCCGACCAACCGTTGTCCCGACGGCGACCTCAGTTGGAAAAGCTTGCTGGCCGCAATTTTTCGCGCGCGCCGCTATTTCGGCTATCGCCGGCCAGCACGAAGTTCGGGGATGCCGAGCGGTGGCTGCAATCGGCAGGCGGCGGAAGTGACGGCGTGGTCGCCAAGCGGCTCGATCTTCCGTACCAGACCGGGAAGCGCGAGGGCATGCAGAAGATCAAGCGATATCGCAGCGCTGATTGCGTCATTGGAGGCTTTCGCTACGGCGAGAAGCTGCAGGCCGGCCGCAAAGCTGTCGCCTCATTGCTGCTGGGGCTTTACGATGCAGACGGCCTCCTGCACCACGTCGGCTTTTCGTCAGCCATCAAGGCAAAGGACAAACCGGCGCTGACCGAAAGACTCGAGATGATTGCGGCGACCAAAAGCTTCACTGGCAACGCGCCAGGCGGACCAAGCCGATGGTCGACGAGACGATCGTCCGAATGGCAGGCGGTGAAGCCGAAATACGTTGTCGAAGTGTCCTACGATCACTTCACCGGTGGCCGCTTTCGGCACGGTACGACCATCCTTAGATGGAGGTCCGACAAGAAGGCGGACCAGTGCACCATGGAACAGATGAAGCAAAAGATCGCGCGGGACCTCATGAGGGCGATCGAGCCAGCCTGACGGATACTTGGGGTCTATCGCATGTCCCGGATCTCGCAGGCCAACACGCCCCGATCGCGTTCGCGCCAACGACAACCCAGTCTTGGCGCAGCAGGTCGTAGACGACCTACAACGTAGGCCCAAGGGTGAGGGCTGCGAGCATCCCAAGCGAGAGGTCGCCCGTCGATCCACGCGGCCAAGCCTTCCTCAACTGAGGGATGTAAGACAGCGATGCGAGAAAGGCCGCGATGCCGCCAATAGAGGATGCGAATTTACCTATCACACTCTATGGCCACTCCTCGCCTGCCGACGGTGCAGATCCTCGGAGCGAGCCGGTTGCTCGGACTGCCGGCCAGCATTCGCGTCGTATCCCCTGTCAATGAATGCCGCACGGCAAACGGTGAGGAATAAGAACCGTTCCTAACGTCCTGCGATCGTCACGCGAGCCACTGGCCATCAGCGTTTCCGTCGTCACTCGACCTGCTCGCCGAACCGGTTCAAGTAGACCGCCATCATGGCGTCGTGAGTCTCGTCCGCGGAACTGCAGAACGCGTCGGTCACCAGGACGACGCGAAAAGCCCAATCGATCGCGCCGAGCGCGGTAGCGAGCACGCAAACCTCCGTCTCGCCTCCCGTAACGACGATCGTACCGACCAGCTTCTCGCGCCGGCGAAGATGCAGGTCGGATCCGGTCCACGGAGAGTAAACGTGCTTGTCGTAAATCGTGGCCGGGGGAACGAAGTAGGCGAGCTCCGGAACGAGATCGACTATATCTGGGCCAAGACGATCGATTGTCATCGAGCTCCGTCGCTCGTAGTACCGTCGCCACATCCCCGCACCTTGGCCTGAGGACCGGGCTGGGATGAAGCGGGTAAAAGTCGCCCGCTCGGGATGCCTTGCCGTGATGGCGACGATACTAGGAATCACCCGATCGAACCACGGCGTCCTCCATTCGGTGTCCTCTGCGAACATCCGTTGCATGTCGACGCAGATGTGAATCGTGTTGGCGCCGGATGGCCCCAGCCGTAGCACATCTCTCTTGGCCATCCTTCGGTCGTCTCAAGGACTTTGCCGTATCGGACGCAACAAGGGTGTTCCTTCATGGTTCCTTCGTTAACGCGCCCCGGGCGACTCGACCGGATGCCCTCGGGAACCACGAGATGCAGCCGGGCTTTTACCTCTCGATGTTCGAGAAAGCCGATAGAAGTGAAGAACTGACTTCCGCGATGGCCGACGGTTTCGTCCGCGTCCGCGGAGCGCGGGAGCATAACCTCCGGAACGTTTCGCTCGACATCCCACGCAAATGAGCTCGTGGTCTTCACAGGCGTGTCCGGATCCGGCAAGTCCTCCTTAGCGTTTGGGACGTTATACGCGGAGGCTCAACGTCGTTATCTCGAATCCGTATCACCTTACGCACGTCGGCTATTCCATCAGATGCAGGTGCCCGACGTCGACGCAGTTGAAGGATTGCCGCCAGCCGTCGCCCTTCAGCAGCAGCACGGGTCGCCGACAACCAGGTCGTCGGTGGGAAGGCGTCACGACGCTCTCCAACCTCTTGCGCATACTGTATTCGCGGGCGGGCACATATCTGCGCGGGCAGGCCTTGCTTTACGCGGAGTCCTTCTCGCCTAACACGCCGGAAGGCGCCTGTCCGAACTGTCACGGCATCGGGCGAATTCATCAGGTCGTCGAACGAAGTCTGGTACCCGACGACACTTTGACGATCCGTGATCGCGCCATTGCGGCTTGGCCTTCGGCTTGGCAGGGCCAGAATCTCCGGGACATTCTCGTCACCTTGGGGTATGACGTCGATAGGCCGTGGCGCGAGCTTTCGAAGAAAGATCGTGACTGGATTCTCTTCACGGACGAGCAGCCAACCGTACCGGTGTATGCGGGATACACGCCAGCCGAGACGCGAAAAGCCCTGAAGCGCAAGGAGGAGCCCAGCTATATGGGCACCTTCACCGGCGCCCGCCGGTACGTGCTTCAGACATATGCCACCACGCAGAGCATCATGATGAAGCGGCGTGTAGCGCAGTTTCTGTCGAGCGATGATTGCCCGGTCTGCGATGGAAAGCGGCTAAAAGCGGAAGCGCTTTCGGTCAAATTCGCAGGAATGGACATTGCCGAGATGTCTCGCCTGCCGTTGGGCAAGCTCGACGAGCTTATCAAACCGTACATTGATGGAAGCAAGAAAGACGGTACCGACGATCATCCCGAAAAGGCGCTTGTCGTTCAGAGAATCGTCGAGGATCTCGTCGGGCGTCTCGAAGTTCTGCTTGAGCTAGGCCTCGGTTATCTCACCTTAGAGCGCAGCACGCCGACGTTATCGCCGGGCGAACTGCAGCGTCTCCGGCTCGCGACGCAGGTCCGATCGAACCTGTTCGGGGTCGTCTACGTACTGGACGAGCCCTCCGCTGGCCTGCACCCGGCAGACATTGAGGCGCTCTTGCGGGCACTCGGGCGCCTGAAGGCATCGGGAAATTCGCTCTTTGTCGTTGAACACGAGCTCGATGTGGTGCGCGAGGCCGACTGGATCGTCGACGTTGGGCCCGCTGCCGGGGACCAGGGCGGTCGGATACTCTACAGCGGGCGCCTTGCCGGTTTGGCCAAAGTCGAAGCGTCCCAAACACGAAGGTATCTGTTCGAAGATGCCGCGAGGGCACCACGCAAGATCCGTCGGCCGAGCAGCTGGCTGAAGCTGCGGAACGTGACGCGGAATAACCTGAGCCGTCTCGATGCCGACCTCCCTCTCGGCGTCCTTACATGTGTGACCGGCGTGTCCGGCTCGGGCAAATCCACTCTCATCAGCCAGTTTCTCGTCGAGGCGATCGCGGAGAAGCTAGGTCAGCGCCGCAAATCCGATCTGGACGAAGCTGAGCTGCAGGAGACCGTGCGTACGCTGAGTGGGAAGATTACGGAAGGGTTGGATCGCGTTAAACGTCTCGTTGTGGTCGATCAGAAGCCGATCGGGCGGACCCCGCGGTCCAATTTGGCGACTTACACCGGCTTGCTCGATCACGTGCGTAAACTTTTCGCCGGGACGAAGCAGGCGCGTGCCAGGCGCTACGACGCGGGCAGATTTTCGTTCAATGTGGCCAAGGGCCGTTGCGAAACCTGCGAGGGCGAAGGCTATGTATGCGTAGAGCTGCTATTCCTTCCGAGCGTCTATACTCCGTGTCCGACGTGCCGGGGCGCTCGCTATAACCCGAAAACTCGAGATCAAGATACGGGACAAGTCGATCGCCGATGTGCTGGCGATGACCGTCGACGCGGCTTTCGAGTTCTTTAAAGACGATGACGTTCTTTCGCGCTCTTTGGGCGTTCTGCGCGAGGTCGGGCTCGGTTACATTAGACTTGGCCAGTCGGCCACCGAACTTTCAGGAGGAGAGGCGCAACGCGTCAAACTCGCCACCGAGCTCCAGCGCGCCCATCGTGGCGGCACATTATACGTTCTCGACGAGCCGACGACGGGACTGCATCCGTCCGATGTCACAAAGCTCGGCAATCAGCTGCAAGGGCTCGTCGAGGCTGGCAACACCGTCGTTCTGGTCGAGCATGATATGTCTGTTGCAGCGGAGAGCGACTGGATCGTAGAAGTCGGCCCTGGCGCTGGAAACGAAGGAGGTCGCATCGTGGCGTCCGGACGACCGGATCAAGTTGCTGCCTCCGGGAGCCGGACAGCAGAATATTTGAAGCGAGCGCTCTAACGAGTTCATCGAAGGCCGCCAGCCCCCATAGGAACACCGGGGGACGCAGTTGGTTGTTTGCCATCGCCTGCCCGAAAGAGACACGCATGGAAAGCATCCTCGTCGCCGAATTCGATACTAGCCGCGCGGCAGAGCTCGCGGTCGAGCACGTTGTGCAGGAGTGCGGAGTCCAGAGAACCGACGTGGTGCAGCCGATGGGCGCCGACAATACATCCGGCGATCGACCCGCGCTCGCCGACGTGAAGGTAAAGCCGAAGCCGGGCGAGAAGCTTGGGGGCCCGATCGAAGTATCCGTCGACTTCCATGGCGACGATCCGAAGCGCGTCGCGGACGCGCTGAAATCCGTTGGTGCTAAGGCCGTCCGGATGAAGTAAAGGACAGAATCATGCCCGAATATCCCAAACCGCCGTTTCCCAGCCAGCGACAACCCATGCCAGGCTCGACGGGGAAGATGGACCCGCGCCCGGATCATGGCGAGACAAGCTATAAGGGCTCGGGACGGCTTCAAGGCAAGTGCGCCATTATTACTGGCGGCGACAGCGGCATCGGGCGCGCGGTCGCCATAGCCTTCGCCCGCGAGGGCGCCGACGTCCTGATCGCCTACCTTGACGAAAGCGACGATGCGAAAGAAGTCGCGGCGATGATCGAGAAGGAAGGGCGCAGGGCTGTCCTCGTCGAGGGCGACCTTCGCTCGGCCGACCATTGCCGCACCGTGGTCGACCGCGCCGTGCAGGAACTTGGCGGCGTCGACATTCTCGTCAATAATGCCGCGCATCAGGCGACCTTCGCCGACATCGGCGACATCAGCGACGAAGAATGGCGCATGACCTTCGAGGTGAACATCCATGCGATGTTTTACCTCGCCAAGGCCGCGGTCCCGCATATGAAGCCTGGAGGCGCCATCATTAACACGGCATCGGTAAATTCCGACATGCCGAACCCGATACTGCTCGCCTACGCGACGACGAAGGGAGCGATCCAGAACTTTACGGGCGGTCTGGCCCAGATGCTGGCGGAGAACGGCATCCGGGTGAATGCCGTTGCGCCGGGTCCAATTTGGACCCCGCTCATTCCCTCGACGATGCCAGAGGAAACCGTAAAGAACTTTGGCAAGCAAGTGCCGCTGAAGCGGGCTGGCCAGCCGGCTGAACTCGCCACAGCCTACGTGATGCTCGCCGACCCGCTATCCAGCTACACTTCGGGCACGACCGTCGCGGTGACCGGAGGCAAACCCTTCATCTGAGAGGTGGCCGGCATAAAGCATCCCGTGACGCCCGATGGCCGCTACTTCGTCGTAAATGGGAAGCTTGGGTCTCAGCAATGCGGACGTTGAGCAAGTCGGATCGTAGCCATGTCGTTCTGTGAGCCAAGGAGTTGCCAGACATATTTGTCTTCCTAAGACCGCTTGGCCTCCGACTTGTGAGCCAAGGAGTTGCCAGACATATTTGTCTTCCTAAGACCGCTTGGCCTCCGCCTTGCGGTGCCGATCACCGCGCGCGTGCCCTCTTTAGTGATGCGCTCGAGGAGCTCTTGCGCACGCGTCAATGTTCGTCTTCGGAAAGCTGACTGAGATAGGCCAATCCGAAACTTGCGAGGTCTTCGGCATCGCCTTCGCGGCGATCCCATCTCCCATAGAGGTGACGCTCAAGCAGGCAACGACGCCTATCTGATGTATCAATCCCGGAGTGAGTGGCGCAGAAAACGCTCCAAGCGATATCGATCGCCGTCCGCAATGTGATTGCATTTGCCATTTCAGCTCCGCGACACCGGCATCATTGCCGTGCAATCCCTTTCCACGGCGAAGGTTGCATCTTTTTCCCAACCTTAAAGCTGGCACCGGGCGTATCGTAGGAACCTTGCTCTCCCGAAGACATTTGCCGTTAAGATCTTAAACGGAGGATGTTATGGCACTCGAAGCGAAGGAATCCGGCAACTTGATCGGCAGCGACAAGGTTGAAGGCACGACAGTTTACGGTGCAGACAGTCAGAAGATCGGCAGTATCGAGCGGGTGATGATCGACAAAAAGAGCGGAAAGGTCTCCTACGCGGTCCTGAGCTTCGGCGGCCTTCTTGGCATCGGCGACGATCACTATCCGCTGCCTTGGCAATCGTTGAAGTACGACACCAATCTTGGCGGGTACGTCACAGGCGTGACAGAAAGCCAACTGCAGGGCGCGCCCAAATATCGTGATGAGACGGCATGGAATTGGAATGATCCGGCGGCCGGTCGATCGGTAAATGACTATTACCGAGTACCAATCTGATTGCCCTCGAAATGCGGCGTGCTCGTCATCAAAGTGCACTGCATTCGCGAAAAGCGTGTGGGAGCATCGTCGAATAGCCGGTCGGCCGCAAATTGGGTCTTGAAAGCGAGTTCTAGGAAGCGCTCGCGCGAGCAAGCCTAGCGCAGGTACTCGCCCGCGCCGCGGGAACCTTATCTCCTCAGACGAAGCGATATAGCGCGCCTCTACCACGAGGCCCTGCGAAAAATGTGGAGGCCCGGCACGCGCGCGGCTGAACGCTTAGTGCGCTCGGCCAGTCAGGGCCACTGGTCACGAGTTAGTTGGACTGCGATATGTCGGACATCTGAGTCCATGTATCTCAAGCGCGCGGGTTCACGGCCAAGGCCGGGATTAGGAACGCGGTGCGGGTCCGCGATCCGGGGCTGGGGAAGCGGATCTAATTGCTGTCCAGGAACTGTCGCATTAGCGGCAAGCACGCCGCACGGCCTTGCAAGCCAGCGCCGCGATTATCGCGACGCTTAGTAGCGTGATGCCGAAACGTTCCCATCCCGAACCGATTTGACGAATCGCTCAAACGTTCCGGCGCTGCGACATCCTGTCAAAACGCTTGATGAGCCATGCGCCTCACTCCTTGTCGCCCGATTAACTTGGTGGACGCCCGCGACGGGGCAGCTTCGGGCGAGTGATCCGGTCTGCCGCGACGCGAAGGGCGCCGGCATGTTTCATCGCTTCAACGCGAGCCGGCTCAGGCGGCAAAGCGCGCGCATCATACAGCGCCTGTATCGCTTCCGCATCGAGGTCAGGTGCCGACTGCCGATCGACCGTTCTCTTCATGCGACGCGCACGACCTTATGCCTGCCGAACTAGGGCGCAAAATAGCTTGTTTCGGCGCTAGGAAAGAAGCGGCAATTGGAAGTTACGATTCACGCATGTTATTTTTGAAGTCGAACCACGAAAGTGTGTCGCGCTCGCAACGTCGCAATAGTTCCGCCGAACATCGGACCCGTTTGGACTTCACGGCGATACGGATCCACTGTTTAATAGTCATGGACCATTGAAGACGATTTTATTTGCAAGATGTTCATTTCAGATCGGGTCCAGGAGGTCGTTGTCCAGCGCCAGCGGCCTCCTCGTTTTGCTTTCTCGAACTGCAAGGGAATCGTGTAATGCCAGTGCAGGTATGGGCCGTTGCCGCTTCGATTGGGTGGACAGCTGTTGTCGGAACGATGCTGCTGTATATGATTTTCGGCCCTAACTGATCGTATCCCTGTTCTCCCAACCATCGGGTCCCGGCGGGTTCAAGGCGGAGAGTCCTTGTAGTTCGCGCCAGGCGATCGCCCTCAATCGATTGTTGAATAAAACGCCGGCTATATCGCTGCAGCCGGCGCATCCCAGCCCTGTCAAATGATTTAAATGCACTGTCTGGTTAAGGCGGCTCTTCGCAACTGGAAGTGCGTTTAGGAACGCCGATCTCCCCGGTGTGTTGCTCGCACTGACAAACGGAAAGGAAGCGTTCAAATGAAAGTTGCAAGGATCGCGCTGGCAGCGGCGTTCATTCTCGGTTCGATAGCTGCCGCGAGCGCTCAAGGTGGCGGCGGAGGCGGTGCGGGTGGAGGCGGTGCAGGCGGAGGCGGTGCGGGCGGTGGAGCGGGTGCGGGTGCCGGTGCAGGCGGCGCAGGCGGTTCCGGAAGTGGTGCGGGTGCCGGCGGTGGCGGTGGTGACTCTCCGGCCGCGGCTAGCGGTCAAGGTGCCTCAAGTAGCCCCAGACACGGGAACCCGGGGGCGACCATGAACGATACGAAGGAACGCCGAGATCGCTAACTAGGCCATGTACCCATAAACCTGGCGGCGTGATACGGCTAAAGCAATTTTTGCCCCTATAGCGACCGACTTCGTGCGTCAGCGCAGTATGTCGCGATAGGCCAAAGCGGAAACGCCGGTCTGGAGACAAGTGTCGCGGTGTGCTAGTGCTGGCGACATTGCACAACCTGACCGGTTACTGACATTGACAGAGCACGACCAGATCATCAGGGAACTCGCGTTGCCGTACGAGGCGCCTAACGCCTATCGGGCACTGCTCGATCTCGGGATACGAGGGCTTCCTGCAGTGCGCGCCGGGCTGCGGCACGACAATCCTGATGTCCGCTTGCATTGTTGCCGGTTTCTCGACCGGTATCTGTCAGCCGATACTCTTACCGATTTGATGGGAATGCTGAACGATGGCGATGGGCGCGTCAGATGCTCCTCGTTGCACACGTTGGCGTGTGACCGGTGCAAGGAAGGGACCTGCAGGCCCCGGGGAAGCTGTAGTACTTCCGAAGGCGATGAGCCTGCTTCAGTGCGATCCCGACGCGCATGTTCGAGCAATGGCGATTGAAGTGGTCGGACAGTTCGTCCACAGCACTGCTCTTGCTGCTGCGGCGATCTCTGCCGCCCAGCAAAGTGATGAAAATCCAACGGTGCGAAAAAAAGCCGGATGGTACGTGCCGGGAGGCCCAATCCACAGGCGGACCAAGCCGAGGCTTTGATGTCGCCGGTGGGATGGGAAGCACTCGGACAGTGGGGTGAGGACGTAGCTCGCATCGAACCACTCGCTGGCGGGGTTGCCAACGACGTGTGGAGCGTGCGTGTCCAGGGGCAACTCGCGGTTGGGCGTCTCGGCACCAGGGGCGACGCTGATCTCGCGTGGGAAACCGAGCTTCTCCAACACCTTGACTGCGAAGGTCTCACAGTGCCGGTGCCAATCCCGACGACAGATGGCAGACTGTTCGCGGACGGTCTGGTGCTGATGACATACGTGGAGGGCGGGCCGCCAGAGACGGAGGCCGACTGGCGTCGCGTGGCCGATACGCTCCGGCGGCTGCATCAGTTGACGCGGGGCTGGCCGCAACGTCCGGGCTGGCGATCGTCGATCGATCTCCTGCACGCCGAGACCGGGACACGGATCGACCTCCGCAAGATGCCGCCTGAGGGCGTTGCTCGATGCCGAGCCGCATGGGCTCGGCTTGCTGGAAATCAGACTTCGGTCGTCCACGGCGACCTTAACCCGCGCAACATTCGCATGACCGCAGGTCGCGTCGCGCTGATCGACTGGGACGAGGCGCATGTTGACGTTCCCGACCTCGACCTAGCACTGCCCCATAACGCCGCTGGTCTCGACAGCTTCACGCATGACATAGCGGCGCAAGCGTCGGCCGCGTGGCAAGCTGCTGTTTGCTGGGATGATGAGTACTCGATCAAGCGGCTTGCCGAAGTTCGACCAGTCTGAGCAAGCGAGCGGGGCTCGGCGACCGCTTTCGGTCATTTTCGCCGCATTTGGCAGAGATTGAGGGCTGGTTGATGTCCGCTCCTGTCCCTAAGCGCCGTACCAGGAGCGTTGCGTTTGGCCGGACTGCCGTGATTCAAACTCCCGAACTGGGGGCTCGAATCATGCGCTACGAACTCGCCGACCATGAATGGACCGCCATCAAGCCGATGCTGCCGAACAAACCGCGTGGCGTTCCTCGGGTGAACGACAGACGGGTCCTGAATGGCATCTTCTGGGTCCTTCGATCAGGAGCACCCTGGCGTGATCTGCCGACGGCCTTTGGCCGATACACCATTTGCTACAATCGCTTCGTCAGGTGGCGGCGGGCCGATGTTTAGGGCCGCATCATAGAAGCGCTTTCCACTGCCCACGATGCCGCTGTCCAGATGATCGACACCCCATTGTCCGCGTGCATCAGCATGGAGCCTGCATCACAAGGAACCAGCGCCAATCGATGGGAAGGTCCCGCGGCGGCTTGACGAGCAAAATCCATGCGCTGGTCGATGGCAATGGTTTGCCGGTACGGCTGGCGCTGAGCCCCGGTGAGGCCCATGACGTTAGGCTTGCCGGAAAACTACTGTCTCGTCTGAAATCTGGGTCAATGCTGCTTGCCGACAGTGGCTATGACGCGGACTGGATCAGGGAGCTTGCGCAGCGATCCGATCTGCTTCAGCCCCTATCTCTATCGTGCTCGCAACCAGGTCGGGCGGTTCTTCAACAGGATCAAACAGTGTCGTCGGGTGGCGACGCGCTGCGATAGGCTCGCCACCAACTACCTCGCATTCGTTCAACTCGCGTCAATCAGGCTATGGCTGCGCCTCAATGAGTCCGCGTCCTAGATTCGGCCATCCCGGATGGGCTCATAAGGCGGGGGCGGCCTCCAAGAGCCTTTGCAGGCCGCCGTCTCGGAGGCTGAGTAGGTGACTTCGCCGCCTCGATCTCCAGCATGTCGCTCATGGCAGCTTCCTTGACGAAGTCTTCGGTCTTTGGCGCGACGCCAAGCATGGAGTTGACGCCGCTCTTCTCGCCGCCCACCGCCCGACTGGGCCAGCGCACTGGAACTCAACGTGGCAGTAATCACAATTGCCATAATGGTTCGTTTCATTGCAGGTCCCTTAGGCAGCTTCGGCGTTGATGGCGCTGCTGGCGAGCTTGGTGAGCGCTTCATCCGTCTTCTTCTCCTCGGCCAAGGTCTGGTCGATGAGTTTGACGGCGTCCTTCATGCTCAGCTTGGATGCCAAGGCTTTCAGCGTGCCGTAACGGGAAATTTCGTAGTGCTCGACAGCCTGAGCCGCGGCGAGCAGTCCAGGATCGAGAGCGGGCGAGTCACCGTACTCTTCAATTATCTCCTTTCCTTCATCGATGATACCCTCGATAGCATCGCACTTTTTGCCGCGCGCCGGCTTACCTCAGCTCGAAGATCTGCTCGAGCCGCTCGATTTGGCTTTCGGTCTCGTCGTAGTGCTTTTCGAACGCGGCGCGCAATTGATCTGAGGAGGCCGCCTTGGCCACCTTCGGCAGTGCCTTGTAGATCTGCTTTTCGGCTAGTAGATGTCCTTCAGAGTATCAAGGAAGAGGGCACTGAGATCTTTCTCGGCCATGCGTCGCACCAGGATTGCAGGTTGCTTTGCAGCCCACAACGAGAGCATCACAACCAGGCTCCTATTTTCCGACCCTCATCTCTAGCGGTCCTTGCGGCGCACGTTTCGACTGGTGCCGGGTTTTTGACGGATGGTCGAGGAGCGACGCCCTCGTTCGGTCATGTGTGCGGTTGAGCTCGTCGGAACAAGGTTCAATCCGCCAGGGAGGCCTAGCCGCTAATTGCATCCGGATGGCTGAAGACCTCGAATGCGCTTCCACGCGCAACAGCAATTAACGTAATTCCGCACGCCTGGGCCGCACGGACCGCGAGCGCCGTCGGAGCCGACATCGCGACGAGCATGGGACAGCTGATCGCGGCAGCCTTTTGTACAAGCTCGATCGAGACGCGACTTGTCAGGACGATCGCGCCTTCGGTGGCGGAGACGTTGTTGGCGGCGAGCGCGCCAGCGAGCTTATCCAAGGCATTGTGGCGACCGACATCCTCGCGAATCGCGACCAGTTCTTGATCGGGATGGAAGAAGCCGGCCGCATGCGTGGCGCGCGTCGCGCGGTTGAGCGTCTGGGCGTCCGACAATGCGAGCAGGGCGCTCTCGACTTGCCGAGCCCGGATAATGATAGACCTCGTCAAGTGCGACGCCGGACGCGCGGCGTCAGCGAGGCTTTCTATGCCACAAAGGCCGCAGCCGGTCGGACCGACCAAGCGCCGCTGGCGCCGCTTGAAACGCTGTTCGCTAGTGCCGGCAAGCCACATGCGCAGCTCAATGCCTGACGGCCCTGGAATGATGTCAAGGGACTTCAGGTCAGCGACATTTTCGATGGTCCCTTCGGTCAGGCTGAAACCCAGCGCAAGATCCTGGAAGTCAGCGGGAGTCGCCATAACAACGGCGGCCGTGGTGCCATTGTATACCAAAGCGACGGGACACTCCTCTGCGAGAGTTCGCTGCGCTTCCAAGCCATCTTGATCTCTCCGCAGCGTCTCGGCGGTGGGGTCTGGCAGGAGATGAAGGCTGTCGTTGGAGATCGGCGATCTCTGCATGAGCGCTCCTTGCCAGCACGACGCTCGGGACACGCCAAGGTTCCTCTCGCGCGAGGAACCTCCGCTTCAACGGTCGGTTCTGTCGGTACTTGTCGAGCGAGATCAGTGATCAGCCATGAAGCCAAAAGTGACAGTGAAGCCATACGCCGGACCGGCCGGCGGTTGGGGGTCTGTGAAGGCCGTCGCGGGTATTCTGACCCAAGAGGAGGTAGCGATCCTCGGCAGCGAAATCCTGCTGAAACAGAACAAGTCCGACGGATACATGTGCGTCAGCTGCTCCTGGGCGAAGCCGGCAAAGCCTCGTCCGTTTGAGTTCTGCGAAAACGGCGCCAAGGCCACCGCTTGGGAGGTGACGAACAAGACGGTCGAGGCCGAATTCTTTGCAAAGCACGCGCTTACAGAGTTGCGGGGCTGGTCCGATCACGCACTCGAGGAGCAGGGGCGCCTGACCGCGCCGATGCGCTATGATGTGGCGCTGGACAAATATGTTCCGGTGAGCTGGTCGGAGGCGTTCCAGGAGATCGGCCGAGAGCTGAAGGGGCTCGATCCGCGTTCGGTGGTGCTGTACACCTCCGGCCGCGCCTCACTCGAGGCAAGCTACATGTATCAGCTATTTGGCCGGATGTATGGCACCAACAATTTTCCTGGTAGCTCGAACATGTGCCACGAGAGCACGTCGGTGGCATTACCCCCAGTGATCGGCGTACCGGTCGGGACTGTACGGCTGCCGGATTTCGAGCAGACAGACTGCATCCTGTTCTTTGGTCACAATACGACGACCAATGCTCCACGGATGCTGCATCCCTTGCAAGAAGCGGCGCAACGGGGCGTCCCGATCATCACCTTCAATCCGTTGCGGGAGCGTGGTCTGGAGCGCTTCACCAACCCGCAGGACCCGATCCAGATGGTGGCGGGCGGCACCCGGATCAGTTCGCAATACCATCAAGTGAGGTTTGGTGGTGACGCCGGAGCCATCATAGGGATCTGCAAGGCCGTGATCGAGGCGGACGACGAGGCGCGGTCGAAGGGGCATGAACGTATCGTCGACGCCGCGTTTATCGAACAGCATACATGCGGGTTCGACGCTTTCGCGGATTTCTGCCGCGCGCAGTCGTGGAGTGATCTTGAGCGGAAGTCCGGATTGCGCCAGGCGGCGATGTTCCAGGTGGCCAGCACCTACATGGCCGCGAACGCCGTCATCGCGAACTACGGCATGGGCGTGACGCAGCACCAGCACGGCGTCGAAACGGTGAAGATGATCGTCAACCTGCTGCTGTTGCGCGGCAATATCGGCAAGCCCGGCGCCGGGATCTCTCCGATCCGCGGCCATTCCAACGTCCAGGGCCAGCGCACCGTCGGCATTTCCGAGAAGACCAAGTTGGTCCCGCTCGACAAGCTGAAGGAGCTTTACGCATTTGAGCCGCCACGATGGGACGGCCTGACGACGGTGGACGCCTGCAAAGCAATCCTCAAGGGAGAGGTGCGCGCCTTCCTCAGCCTCGGTGGCAATTTTATCCGCTCCATTCCGGAACGATCGCTGATGGAGCCGGCGTGGACCCGGCTTCGGCTATCGGTCCAGATCGCCACCAAGCTGAACCGTACGCATCTCGTCCCTGGAGAAGTGACTTTTCTGCTGCCGTGTCTCGGCCGGATCGAGATAGACCAGCAGGCGAACGGCCCGCAAGCCGTTGCCATGGAGGATTCCACGGCCTGCATTCATGGCTCGAGAGGACAACGCAAGCCGGTAGCGGAGCGGCTGTTGTCCGAACCGCGGATCATTGCCGAGATGGCGAAGGCGACGTTGCCGCCGAATCCCAAGCTCGACTGGGACGCCTGGGTCGACGACTATGCGTTGGTCCGCGACGCGATCGAGCGGACGTATCCGGATCAATTCGAGGATTTCAACAAGCGCATGTTTGAGCCAGGTGGCTTTCCGCGGCCACTCGGCGCTCGCGAGCGGAAATGGAAGACGCCGAATGGCAAAGCCAATTTCACGGTTCCGGAAGCCGCTTTCGCCTCGCCGCCAGCCGGGGACGGCGTCTTCGAACTCATGACTACCCGCGCAGATGGTCAGTTCAACACGACGATCTATAACGAGAACGACCGCTTCCGCGGAATCTACGGCAGCCGCGAGGTCGTGCTGATGAACGGGGACGATATGGCCGAATGGGGTCTTGCCCAGGGCGATCTGGTCACGCTGGAAACGGCGGCCGATGACGGTGTCGAACGTCGTCTCCGTGGACTTCAGGTCGTTCCCTACGACGTCCCCCGCGGTGGCATCGTTGGATATTATCCGGAGTGCAACGTCCTCGTTCCGCTCTGGCATTTCGCCAAGGGCAGTAAGGTCCCGGCGGCGAAGTCGGTCCCGGTGCGCATCAGCCGCGATCCGGTGCCCGAATTGACGGACACCCATGAAATCCCGATCACCAAGGTCGAGTGAGAGGGGGCGACATGCCCAAGGAAAACGATCTCGAAGGACAGCAGGATCAGGGCGGCAAGAACGGTGGCCAGAAGCGAATGCCAAAACCGGAGCCCAAGCCGAAGGGTGATCAGCCCGATCTGCTGAAGCGGCCGGGCTCGACGCCTCCGCCGACACAGGAGTGAGATCGGCAGGATCGCGGCTGGCTGCATCACGCCGGTGCGCGCGTCATGAAATCCATCAGGCCCAGCCACAGCAAGATGCCGAGCCAGAACAGCCCGGCGCCGGCGAAGATCAGGAGGCGTGCGCCGCGATCCCGCAGCTCCATGAAGAATGCCGCGACGATGGTGGCCTTGATAGCGGCAATCACAATCGCCACCGCGGAATTGAAGGAACCGAGCGGCAGATAGGCCAGGGTGACCGTCAGCGCGAGCAGTGCCAGCAGGGCAAGCCAGGAGCCAACGAGCGTAAGCGGTGGCCACCAGTTCGTCATGTGCCGCTCCGTCCGGGCAGATAGATCAGGGCAAACAGGACGATCCAGACCACGTCGACAAAATGCCAATAGAGTGCGGCGGAGTGCAAGGCAGCGCGCAGGCGCGTGCTAGCGGAGCGGCGCAGCAGGACGGCAAGCGTCGCGAGAACAGCGATGCCGATCACCATGTGGACGGCGTGGATCGACGTCGCGACGAAGTAGAAAATGAAGAACAGCTCGACTCCATCGGCGAGCGGCGCAGCGTAGCTGAAGTCAATGCCGGGAACGAGGTGCTCGTGATATTCGCCGGCATATTCGGTTGCCTTCAGGCCAAGGAACAGCAAGCCAAGCAGCATGGCGCTGGCCAGCATCGCGATACAGATCCGGCGTGCGTCAGCTTGCAGCGCATTGACAGCGCACGCGACGAAGAAGCTGGAGGTCAGCAGGATCGCCGTATTCGCCGAACCGATGACGATCCTGGTGTGGCGGCCGGCCTCCGCGAACGCGTTCGGATTAGCGTGCCGGTAAACGAAATAGGCAAACAGCAGCCCGCCGAACAGCAGCACTTCGGTTGCGAGAAACACCCACATGCCGATCTCGGCGGTTTCATCGCGATGTTGAACGGAGGCGTATTGCGGAGCGAAGGCGCGGCGCTCAGGCATTCTGCGGCTCCGCAGCAAAGTCCGGCCCGTATTGGTAGGGCGCACGGGTCACGACGGGCTGTGACTGGAAATTAAACTCGGGCGGCGGGGATGGGGTCTGCCATTCCAGCCCCGGCGCATCCCAAGGGTTCGCCGGCGCGCGCGCGCCGAAAAACAGGGAATAGCCGAGATAGAACATCGGCAGCAGATAGGCTGCCGCCAGGATCGTCGCGCCGCCGGAGGACAGCACGTTCCACAACTGAAATTCCGGCGGATAAACGTGATAGCGGCGCGGCATACCTTCGGCGCCGAGCACGAATTGCGGGAAGAAGGTCAGATTGAAGCCGAAGAATATCAGTACCGCCGCGGTCCGCGCCCAGTACTCGGAGTAGAGCCGTCCGGTGATCTTGGGCCACCAGTAGTGCAGACCGCCGAAGTAGGCCGTTACCATGCCGCCGACCATGATGTAGTGGAAGTGAGCCACCACGAAATAGGTGTCGGTGGCATGCACGTCGAAGGCGAGGCAGGCCAGGAACAGGCCCGTAAGTCCGCCGATCGTGAACAGGCCGAGGAAGGCCAGAGCGTAAAGCATCGGAGCGTCGAAGCGCAGCGATCCCTTGTGCAGGGTGGCGGTCCAGTTGAACACCTTGATCGCCGAAGGCACCGCCACGATGAAGCTCATGAACGAAAACACGAGACTTGCGAGCAGCGACTGGCCGCTGACGAACATGTGGTGGCCCCAGACCAGAAAGCCGACGGCCGCGATGGCGAGGCTGGCCCAGGCGACAAATTTGTAGCCGAACACCGGCTTGCGCGAGAAGCAGGAGATCAGTTCGTTGACCACCCCCATGCCGGGCAGGATCATGATGTAGACGGCCGGGTGCGAGTAGAACCAGAACAGATGCTGGAATAGCAGGGGATCGCCGCCGATTCTGGGATCGAAAATGCCGACACCGAGGAAACGTTCGGTCGCGAGCAGGACCAGTGTGATGGCGAGCACCGGCGTCGCCAAAACCAGGATCACCGACGTCGCATAGATCGACCAGATGAACAGCGGCAGCCGGTACCACGTCAGGCCCGGCGCGCGCAGCCGGTGGATGGTGACGATGAAATTCAGGCCGGTGAGGATCGAGGAGAAGCCGGCGATGAAGATACCGGTCACGGCGACGATGACGTAGCTGTTGGAATAGAGCGTCGAAAACGGGGTGTAGAACGTCCAGCCCGTGTCGATGCCGCCGGCGACGATCGCGAACAGCGTCACGGTTCCGCCGGCGATGAACAGGTACCAGTTCATCAGGTTGAGGCGCGGGAAGGCGAGATCGCGGGCGCCGATCATCAGCGGCACAATGAAGTTGCCGAGCGTGTTTGGGATCGAGGGGATCAGGAAAAACCACACCATGATGACGCCGTGCATGGTGAAGAGCCGATTGTAGGTATCGGACGAGACGAGATCGGCCTGCGGCGTAGCGAGCTCGATGCGGATCGCGGTGGCGGCCGCGCCGCCGACGCAGAAGAAGCAAATCAGGGTGGCGAAATACAGGATCGCGATGCGCTTGTGGTCGGTGGTGAAGAACCAGGAGCGCAGCGTGTAGGCGTTGTTGAGATAGTCGGGCTCGGTCATGGCGCGCGATCCGCAAGCGATTTGATGTAGGTGACGAGCCGCAGCAGCTGGTCTTCGTTGATCTTGCCCTCAAAGGACGGCATCACCGGCGAATATCCGGCTGCGACCTGGCTGCGCGGAAGCAGGATCGAATCCCGGATGTACCTGTCGTCGGCGGTTACCGTGGAACCATCCGAGAGCGGCACCGGCTTGCCGTAAAGTCCCTCCAGCAGCGGCGCATGCACGCTGCTGTTGGCGGCGTGGCAGCCGCTGCAGCCGAGCTCGCGAAACAGTGCGCCGCCTTCACGAGCCAGCGAGTTGGCGGGTCCCTGGTCGTTCAGCCATTTGTTATAGTCCGCCGGCTCCATCGCCACGATCTCGCCGATCATGCCGGAATGGTCGGTGCCGCAATATTCGGCGCAAAACAGGTGATAGTGCCCCGCCGTGATCGCTTCGATCTCGAGGCTCTGGTAGCGCCCGGGCACCACGTCGTGCTTGAGACGCAGCGCCGGGATGAAGAAGCTGTGAATGACGTCCTGGGATGCCATCACCAGCCGCACCGGGCGATTGACCGGTATATGCAGGCTGTTGATCTCGGATTGCCCGCCGGTGTGCTGGACTTTCCACATCCATTGTTTGGCGACGACAAAGACCGACAGCTCGCCCTGCGGTTTCTGGTAAATCTCGAGGTACACGCTGGCGCCCCAGACAAACAGCAGGAGGAAGATCACCAACGACGCCGACGTCCAACCGACCTCCCAGTGCCAGCTTTTCTCGACCCGATGTCCGCGATCGGTCGGGTTGCCAGCCCGGTAACGCACGCAGAACACGATGAGCAGGAAGAACAGCAGGCCGAGCACCAAGGCGCTCGCCAGGAGCAATCCCGCAAATAACAGATCGACGTCGCCGCCATAGGGTGAGACCCCCGGCCGCCAGAACGGGATCCATTCGCGCCACATCGTGCTCAGCCGCCTGCGCGGATCATCGGGACGGCCAGCCGGGCAGGCCGGTCTCCAGCAGCCGCTCCATCGCACGCCTAACGGGGATCCGGACCAGGCCGCGGCCGCGATCGATCCAGCCATAGCTGTCCGCAAATTGGCGATCAGCTTCTCGATGCCGGCGCAGTTCGGCCGCCGGATCGAGTGCAAGCGGCGGCGCCTCGGCACTGAGCGCAGGGCGCCCCGCGGGGATTCCACGATCGATCGACCGCGAGAAGGCGAAAGGCATGACAAGGGGCGTCGCTACGATGAACAGTCCGAGGCCGAGCGCCAGCCAACCCAGGAGGACGGGATCGACATCGGACCGCTCGTAATTGGTATCGGGGCTGTCAGTCATGGGGGGACCCGAAAGGCACGGAGACCAATGCCAACCATGGGCGCATGTTCCAATCCAGGAACGATCCTGTTCGGCCTGCATTGCAATCTGACGTGCTCAAGACGCTGATCCGGCGACCGGATGACCCAGATATTCTCTCCTGCCGCGGATACGTGGCTGCGCCTGTTCATGGTGAGTGGCTTGGCTGTTCTGGGCGGTGGTCTGATCGGCGTGATCGGATTTGCGCACTCGGCCTTTGAGACGTCGACCGATGTCCGCCCGCACCAGCCGGTTCCGTTCAGTCACAAGCACCATGCGGCCGAACTCGGGATCGACTGCCGCTATTGCCATACGGGCGTCGAGACGAGCTCGCGGGCAGGGCTGCCGCCGACGGCGACTTGCATGACCTGTCATTCGCAGATCTGGACCAATGCCGCGATGCTGGAACCGGTCAGAGAAAGCCTCGCCGACAACAAGCCGATCGCCTGGACCCGCGTGGCGAAGCTGCCCGACTACGTCTTCTTCCGCCACGACATTCACATCGCAAAAGGCGTGGGTTGCGAGAGCTGTCACGGGCGCATCGACTCCATGCCGCTGACCTATCGGGCCAAGGCGTTCACTATGGAGTTCTGTCTCGACTGCCACCGCGACCCCGCGCCGCATCTGCGTCCAAGGGATCATATTACCGACATGACGTGGCAGGCCGGCCGCGATGCACGCAAGCAAGGCGAGGCGATCGCTGCGCATGAAGGCATCCGCTTCGGGCAGCTCGCCCATTGCTATGTGTGTCATCGATGAGGCGCCGCGCGACAAAACCGGACCATCCACGTGGCCCCGTCCTCTGGTCGAGCCTCGAGGAGTTGTTGGGTGATCCCGCGTTTGAGGCGTGGGTTGATGCAGAGTATCCGGTCGCCGCAACCTTTGGCCCAACGGCGCGGCGGACGTTTCTGAAGCTGATGGGCGCATCCTTTGCGCTTGCCGGACTAACGGGATGCGAGAAGAGCCCGTTCGTCGCGGCGTTGCCCTATGTCGAACAACCGCAGGGTACGGACGTCGGCATTCCAAAATACTATGCGACGGCGGTGACGCTGGATGGCTATGCCCAGCCGGTCATTGCGACGACCTATTCCGGCCGGCCAACCAAGCTGGACGGCAATCCGGACCATCCGGCGACACAGGGCCGCAGCGACGTATTCATGCAGGCCGCCGTGCTCGATCTCTACGATCCCGATCGCGCGCGAGCACCTAGCCGTCGCGGCGAGCCGGTGACGTGGAACGACGTGCAGCATCAAATCGGCCTGTTGCGTCAGCAGTGGACGCAAAGCCAGGGCGAGGGGCTCGCATTGTTGCTGGGTCATTCGACTTCGCCGACGCTCATTCGCCAGATTGAAGCTCTGGTTCTAGAGTTTCCCAAGACCCGGATCTATGAGCATGCCGCCGTTGGCGGCGGACGATGGCTCGAGTCCACGAGAGCTGCCTATGGTCAGGCGCTGCAACTTCGTCCACAATTCGAGAACTGCGAGGTCGTCGTCAGTCTCGATGATGATTTCTTGGGAGCGGGACCTCACCAGGTCGCCAACGCGCGCGCCTGGTCGGCGGCGCGACATCGCACCGCCGACAAGCCTGGACTTGCGCTGTACATGGCGGAGGCCGTGCCGTCCGCGACAGGAGCGATGGCGGAGGCGAGGGTGGCGGTCGATGCCTCGCGCATCTGGCTCATCGCTCAAGGACTTGCCAATTCATATGACGTCGCCGGCGCGGCAAAGCCTGATCTTTCGGCGAAGGAGCAACGATGGCTCGATCGCGCAGTCCATGCGTGCCGGTCGGCGTGTGGCCGAGCGCTCGTGACCGGCAGTCGCTTCGGCGACGACGCGACAGCGTCCTGGGTGGCGCGAACTAACGAGGCGCTCGGCGCGAATGCGCTGCTCGGCGCTGCGGCGCCTGCCCCCAATGTTGCGAACGCCAAGAGGTTAAGCGATTTGGTGAGCGACATTGGCCGCGGCGCTGTAAAAACGCTTATCATCATTGACGCTAACCCGGCCTATACTGCGCCGGCGTGGCTGGCTTTCGGAGACGCAGTTGCGAAGGTCAGGTACTCGGTCCATCTCGGCATCCATCGGGACGAGACGGGAGCGCTTTGCGAATGGCATCTGCCATTGACGCATACGCTGGAGAGTTGGAGCGATGCGCGCTCGGTGGATGGAACAGCCACCATCATCCAGCCCACGATTGCACCCTTCTACGACGTCCGCACCGTTCATCAGGTCATGGCGTTGCTGCTGGGGCAAATGGACCCGTTGCCGGAAGCGCCGGTGCGGGACACGTGGCGCGCGACACTTGGCGACGATTTCGAGACGAAGTGGACGCGTTGCCTGCACGACGGCTATGTCCCCGAGCAGAGGGCGGCCCCACCAAACATCCACGCGGCGGTAACCGCCGTTGTTCCGCCGCTGCCGGATGATGGACTGGATATTGTCTTCCGGCCCGATCCGACGATCTGGGACGGCAGTTTTGCCAACAATGCCTGGCTGCAGGAGTTGCCGAAGCCGTTGACCACGCTGACCTGGGGCAATGTGATTTCGATCGGTCCGGCGCTGGCCAGGCGAGAGGATCTGACCAACGGCGACCACGTCAGGATTAGGGTCCGGGATCGATCGATCACCGGACCTGTGTGGGTCCAGCCAGGCCAGGCCCCGAACACGGTCGCGCTCACGCTCGGCTACGGCCGCAGCAAAGCCGGTCGGGTTGGCGATGGTCTCGGCTACAATGCCTATGACGTCCAACCGATCGACCAGCTTTGGCAGACCAAGGGCAGCCTGCACAAGCTGGGAACGCGCGAGACGCTGGCCGTCACGCAACTGCATCACCGCATGGAGGGGTTTGACTTCATCCGTGAAGTCAATGCAGCCGACACCGACCATCCCAACCACGAGACGACGCAACCGAGCCTCTATCCGCCAAAGCCTTCGGCGCAAAACGCCTGGGGCATGGTGATCGACCTCGATGCCTGCATCGGATGCAATGCGTGCGTGGCCGCCTGTACGGCCGAGAACAATGTGCCGGTCGTCGGCAGCGATCAGGTCAAGGTCGGTCGCGAAATGCACTGGCTGCGGATTGCGCGCTACTACGCCGGCGACGTCGAGGAGCCGCGCAGTTTCTTCCAGCCGGTGCCCTGCATGCATTGCGAGCAGGCCCCCTGCGAGATGGGCTGTCCGGTCCACGCCACGACGCACAGTCCGGAGGGCGTCAACCAGATGGTCTACAACCGCTGCATTGGCACCCGGACCTGCTCGAGCTACTGCCCCTACAAGGTGCGCCGCTTCAACTTCTTCGACTATCGTCTTGCGTCCGATGCGCCGGAACATGCGGCACACAATCCGGACGTCACGGTGCGCTCGCGCGGCGTGATGGAGAAGTGCACCTATTGCACGCAGCGGATCGAGGCCGCGCATGTCGCGGCCGACAAGGAGAACCGGCCGATCCGCGACGGCGAGGTGGTGACCGCCTGCCAGAGCGCGTGTCCGACCAAGGCGATCGTGTTCGGCGACATAAGCAATCCCGACTCCGAGGTGTCGCGTCTGCGCGGTGACGAACGGCATTACGTGCTGCTGGAAGAGCAGGGGACGCGACCGCGCACGACCTATCTGGCACGCTGGAAACCCCCGGAAGGCCAGGAATGATCGATCGCACCGCCGATATCCTGCCGCAAGACCAGAGCCTCGGGCGGGTCAGCGATCAGCTCACCGGCATTCCCCTGCATTTTCCGGCGCGCCGGCGTTGGTGGATTGCGATGATCATCGCATCGGCGCTTCTGCTCCTCCTTGTGGTCTCCACAACTGCGCTGTTCACCCGCGGTGTCGGCATCTGGGGCATCAATATTCCGGTCAACTGGGCATTCGCGATTCACAATTACGTCTGGTGGCTCGGTATCGGTCACGCCGGAACGTTGATCTCGGCGTTGCTGCTCCTGACTGGCAGCGAATGGCGCAATTCGCTCAATCGTTTTGCCGAGACCATGACGCTGTTCGCGGTGATCTGCGCCGGCATCTATCCGGTGCTGCATCTCGGCCGTCCCTGGTATCTGTACTGGATGTTTCCCTACCCCGCGACGATGGGGATATGGCCGCAGTTTCGCAGCCCGCTGGAATGGGACATCTGGGCGGTCTTGACCTATCTGACCGTATCGCTGGCGTTCTGGTACACTGGTCTCATTCCAGACCTCGCCGCCGCGCGCGACCGGTCGAGGAAGCGCGGCTGGCAGATTTTCTTTGGCATCACGTCGCTCGGTTGGCGCGGCTCGGCCGCGCATTGGCAGCGCTGGTCGCAGGCCTATCGCCTCACAGCGGGGCTTGCGGTGCCGCTCGTCGTGTCCGTGCACAGCGAGGTCTCGCTGCTGTTCGCGGCCGGCCAGATCCCCGGCTGGCACTCGACGATCTTTCCGCCGTATTTCGTGCTCGGCGCGGCCTTCTCGGGCTTTGCGGTGGTCGCAATCATCGCGATCGCGCTGCGGTCCCTGTTCGGTCTCGGCAATCTGGTCACCGATGACCATCTCGACGTGCTCGGCAAGGTGCTGCTCGCGTGCGGCCTGATGACAGGCTACGGTTACCTCTTCGAAGTCTTCGACGCGCTCTACTCCGGTGGAGCGCACGAGATGCAGACGCTGTCGGACCGGCTCACCGGTGCCTATGCCTGGACCTATTGGGGCGCGATCGTCTTCAATTTCATTCCGCTGCAGGGGTTGTGGTGGCGTTCGGTGCGGCGCAGAGGCTGGATGCTGCTGTCGATCTCCATCTCGGTCGTGATCGGAATGTGGCTGGAGCGTTACATGATCCTCGTCACCAGCCTCTACCGCGACTTCCTTGTGTCGTCGTGGGGCGCGTTCACCCCGACCTTCTGGGACTGGTCGACTTATCTCGGCACGATCGGTCTGTTTCTGGTGCCGTTCCTGCTTGCGATCCGCTTCATTCCCATGATTTCGATTTTTGAGACCGAGGAGCTGTTGCATAAGGAGCAGGAGGAGCCTCATGGCTGAGCACTCCTTCGGCCTGCTCGGCGAGTTCGAGAGCCCCCGGGCGTTGCTCGCGGCGGCGTGCAAGGCCCGCGAGGCGGGCTATCGCAAGCTCGATGCGTTCACGCCGTTTCCGGTCGACGGGCTGGCGAAAGTCCTGCGGCTGCCGACGCCCCGGATTTCCATCGTTGGTTTCGTTGGCGGTCTGGCGGGCGCTGCCATCGCGATGCTGATGCAACTCTATGTGAATTACGACTATCCGCTCGATGTCGGAGGGCGGCCACTCTACGCACTCTCGGCTTTCGCCGTAGTGGCGTTCGAACTGACGATCCTGGTGTCGGCACTCGTGATGATCATCGCCATGCTCTGGCAAAACGGCCTGCCGCGGCTCAATCATCCGATCTTCAACGCCCGTCATATCGCCCGCGCCAGCAAGGACCGGTTCTTTCTGTGCGTGCTGGCCGAGGACGCAGTGTTCGATTCCGGTAAGACGGCGGCTTTCCTGCAGAGCGCTGGGGCGCTGTCAGTGGAGCTCGTATCGTCATGAAGGGCGCATGGCTTCTTGCGTCGGCCTTTCTGCTCGCCGGGTGCGACCAGAACATGGACGCACAGCCTCGTTACAGTGAGTACAGCCGCGCGCCGCTGTTTCGCGGTAGCGCATTGCGCAAACCGCCAGCGGGCGCGGTCGACCGCGACGCGCTGGCGGAACAGGCCGCTATGCGGACCAAGCCGCTATTGACAGCGGCGCTGCTGGAGCGGGGCCGTCAGCGCTTCGACATCTTCTGCTCGCCGTGCCACGGCGCCAATGGGGACGGCAACGGCATCATCGTCGAGCGCGGCATGCCGCGGCCGACCAGTTACCATGCCGAGCGGTTGCGGAACGCCGAAGACCAGCATCTCTTCGACGTTATCAGCAACGGCTACGGTGCGATGTATTCCTATGGCGCACGCGTGCCGCCGCGCGATCGCTGGGCGATCGTCGCCTATATTCGCACGCTGCAGCTCAGCCGTCATGCGTCGATCGACGATGTGCCGGCGGGCCAGCGTGGCAAGCTTGTGGAACAACCATGATCGGACGCGACCTGCGCGATCGCCGTTTGATGATCGCCGTCGTCGGCCCGGCCGGCATGCTGGTTGCAGGTGCGTTCGCGGACCATCGTTCGACCGCCGCGGCCTATCTCGTGGCCTGGATCGCGGTCAGTGCGGTTCCGATCGGGACGCTCGGCGTGCTCATGACGAGCTATCTGGTGCGGCGGGCGTGGACGGAGGAATTGCAGCCGGCAATGACGGCGATCTGCGCCACCCTTCCTATTTTCGGCGTGCTCTTCCTGCCGGTCCTGCTCGACCTCGCTGCGCTCTATCCTGCGGCCGGACCTCACGCGGCGCTACCGGCCTTCAAGGCGGTCTATCTCGCTCCGTGGTTCGTGGCGGCACGAACGGTGATCTATTTCATCGTCTGGACCTGCCTTGCCCTGAAGTTGCAGGCGGCTTGGCCGGACCCGGATCGCATGGCGAGGACGGCGTCCGGTGGACTGATCGTCTACGCGATCTCCGTGTCGTTCGCCGGTGTGGATTGGATCGAAGCGCTGGAGCCGCAGTTCCATTCATCGATTTATGGCCTGCTGTATCTCGGTATGGTGCTACTGGACGGCGTCGCCGGCGCTATCGGCCTTGGACTTCTCCTGTGCCGCATAAGGCGAGCCGGCGGCTACAGCGCGCTGCTGTTGTCGACGATCCTGCTATGGGCCTATCTCCATGCCATGCAGTACATCGTCATCTGGTCGGCCAACATTCCGGACGAGGTGACCTGGTACATCGATCGCTCGTCGGAGGGCTGGCAGTTCGTCCTGTCGCTCTTGGCCGTCGGCCAGCTCGTGTTTCCGTTCTTTGCACTCGTCCGCGCCGATCGCCGTTGGCTACTCGGACTATGCGCCCTCACGCTCGCGATGCGGATTTGCGAGGCGTCGGTCCTGGCATTCCCGGCCATTGATGGTCTCCCCGGCTGGCTCACCGGCATCATGCTGGTGGCCGGTCTGGCCTTGCTTATGGGGCTGTTGGCCTGGGGCGTAGCGTTCCGCCTACGCCATGGCAGATGGCTCAACTTCGCGCCGCCTCGCGTTCGTGCCGAAGCAGAGCGACGATGAGCAGACCGAGCAAGACCAAGGTCGCAAGACCGGTCGCCTTGAGCAGGCGACCGACCGCGAGCGTGTAGAGACCGCTTGCGGGATCAAATCCGTAGCACATCAGCCTGACATGATCGGTCCATCCGCCGATGCGGCCTTGACCGGCTTCGACCAACGCGAGGCGCAGATTGGCGGGATCTAGCCCGAGACCGGGCAGGGCGCGCGCAATGCGACCGTCGGCCGTCACGACAAAGGCGGCCGCGGGATGCGCGTAGCGGAGTTGGTCGCGATCGTAGACCGCTTCAAATCCGAATGCTTTTGTTAGTCCGACGACGTCGCTGGCATCGCCGCGCAGGACGTGGGTGGCATCGCCCAACGCTTGGAGGCCGACTTGCGCCTGCTTCATCTCCTTCGCGTTCTCCGCGGTATCCTGCGGGTCGAAGCTCACGACGTTCAGATCGAAGTCCTGACCGGGACGCAGGCCGGACCGCCGGAGCGCGTCGGAGACGGTGCTGACCACCGACCCGCACAGTGTGTCGCAGGTGAAATCTGCGAGGACCCACACGCTTGGCCCGCCGGTGAGCCATTGCCGGATCGGCCGTGCGACGCCGTTTTCGTCCCGCAGGCGGACGCTCAGCGGTAGCACGGCGCCGGGCCGGGGCGATGCCTCGACCCCGGCGACATCGGATCTGGTCAACTCGGCGCGCGCCGGCGCCAGCGCTGCGCAGACCAAACAGACGGCAAGCATCATCTGATGATGCATCGCTCCTGGCCTTCACTTCTCCTTGCCGGGCAACACGGTCTCGAGCAGCTGACGCGCTGCGCCGCGGATGACGCCGACTTCGTTCGGGTCGCCCTTGGCGAGCGCGATCGAGAAGTTCTTGGCTTGCTCGAGCGTGATATGCGGCGGTAGCGGGGGCACTTCCGGATCGGTCTTGACTTCCAGCACCACCGGAATGTCGCTCGCGAGCGCCTGCTCCCAGGCCGAGCCGAGCTGTGCGGGGTCGTCGACATAAATCCCCCGCAGCCCGATCAGGTCGGCGAAACGCGAATAAGACACGTTGGGAATGCGTTGCGATGCCTCGAACTTGGGATCGGCATTGATGATGCGCTGTTCCCATGTCACTTGGTTGAGATCTTCATTGTTGAAGACGCAGACAATCCAGCGGTGGTCGCTCCAGTCGCGCCAGTATTTGGCGACCGTGATAAGCTCGGCCATGTTGTTCATCTGCATGGCGCCGTCGCCAACCAGCGCAATGACGGGACGATCGGGCGCTGCATATTTGGCGGCGATTGCGTAGGGAACGGCCGCGCCCATCGATGCCAGGCCGCCCGACAGCGAGGCGTTGAAGCCGGGACGCATCTTCAGATCACGGGCAAACCAGTTGGCGCAGGAGCCGGAATCGCTGGTGATGATCGCGCGATCGGGAATGCGCGGCGATAGCTCCCATGTCACGCGCTGAGGATTGACCGGCTTGGCCGGCTGGTGTGCACGATCCTGCAATGTCTTCCACCAGGCCCGGACATTGTGCTCGATCGTCTTTCGCCAGCTGCCGTCGCTCTTCTGCTTCAGGCGCGGAAGCAGCGCGCGCAGCGTCTCCGCGGCGTCGCCCACGAGGCCAATCTCCATCGGAAAGCGGATCGAGAGCATGCCGGCGTCGATGTCGACCTGGACGCCGCGGGCCTGGCCCTCCTTGGGCAGGAACTCGGAATATGGAAACGCCGAGCCGATCATCAAGAGCGTGTCGCACTCCATCATCAGATCGTAGCTCGGCTCGGTGCCGAGCAAGCCGATCGAGCCCGTCACCCATGGCAGGTCGTCGGGCACCACGGCCTTGCCGAGCAACGCCTTGGCGCATCCGGCCGACAGCCGGTCGGCGACGGAGGCGACCTCGTTGGTCGCGCCAAGCGCGCCGGCGCCGACGAGCATGGCGACCTTCTTGCCGGCGTTGAGAATGTCGGCGGCGCGATCGAGCTCGGCCTCTGCCGGAACGATCCTCGGCGGAGTGTATCCGACGCCCGACCGCAGCGTGCCGTGTGCGCGCGGCGGATCCTCGTAATCCTCTTCCTGCAGATCATTCGGCAGGATCAGCGCGGTCACGGTGCGCCGGGCGAGCGCAATGCGCGCGGCGCGGTCGATCAGATGGCGGACCTGAGCGGGCGAGGAAGCCTGCGCGACATACGCGCTGGCGACGTCCTTGAACATCGAGACCAGGTCGAGCTCCTGCTGATACTGCCCGCCCAGCGCGTTCCGCGCCTGCTGGCCCACGATGGCGAGCACCGGCTGATGGTCGAGCAGGGCATCATACAGACCGGTGATCAGGTGTGAGGCACCGGGGCCCGACGTCGCGATGCAGACGCCAAGGCGGCCGGAAAATTTGGCATAGGCACACGCCATGAACGCCGCCATCTCCTCGTGGCGCGCCTGGATGAAATCGATCTTGCCTTCGGCGCGATTTAGCGCACCGAACACGCCATTGATGCCATCGCCGGGATAACCGAAGAGATGCCGCACGTCCCAGTCCTGGAGGCGCTGCACTACGAAATCGCCAACGGTCCTGGACATCGTGCATATCCCGAAAGTTGAATGTGAGCGGTGAACGGCGGGGATTGTCAGCCGTTCCAAAGCGACCGTCCCCTCAAGTAGGAGGTGGCATCGGAGAAGAAATAGGCAGGTGCAATGGTCACCGAACGTGTGAGGATCCGCCGCGACATGCGGTTGCCCATTAGATTGGTTCGATAATAGCCAGAGTTGGCCCTCATCGACAGGAAGGCCGGAATGGCAAAGAAAGCAAAGAAGCAGACCGCGCGCGGTCGCAAGCAGGACCGGGCGCGCGTCGCCGGCGGGCAGGACTACGAGGTGAGTTACGAGTCGAGGAGGACGGGCAAGTCGGAGGCATCGGTGAAGAAGGCGGTCTAAATGGTCGGCACCAGCCGGAAGCGGGGTTGAGCGTCGGCTCAGGGTAGCAAAGAAGAAGTCGCTAGGAACAACGTCCTCGCGGTGAACGTTGACCCGCGCCGCTCGCGGCAGAGCGGCATGGACGAGTGGAGCGTGCCCCGGCTCTCCCCCGAAGACCCGGGGCACATTCGCGGTCAGTTTGGAGCGGCCCAGACTGGCACCTCGCTGGGCACCGAATCGGCCTCAGCACGTCCTCTCGCTGGGGCCGTTTCGCTTCGGGAACAAGCAGCGGTCCACGACGTTGCCGGCAGCTTCAGCAGCTCGGCCGAGCTCGCGAATGAACGCACTCTGTTTGGAGATTCTTGGGCGCTCGACCCTTACTCTTCCTCAGCCCAACTCAGCTTCTCGCAGCTTACGCAGCGGCGAAGGCGATAGCTCTTACCTTGGCGACTGTCGAGGATAGACATTGCCGAAGCGACACCGCCGCAGCGGAAGCAGGCATAGGAATCGGGCCGCAGCGGCTTTTGCTCGCCATCAGCGGCGAACGCGCCGTTCTTTTCTATCTGGGCTGGTCCTTTGAGTTCGCTATCGTAGACCATCCATCCGTTGCCACCCTGCCGAACGAGGAAACGTCCCCGCATCGGGCGTCCAATAAATTCCATTTGCATCCACCATCTGCAAAATACGAGCGCGTCGATTAGCTCGAAGGATGGAGCGCCCGGCATTGAACTATGTGAATCGTGACGATCAACTTTGGATAAGCGCCACCTGGCTTTCGCGGCGAACTGAAAGCGGCCCCAACCGGGGGGCCGCCAACCCGAACGATACGGGTTTTCCTCTGGCAGTCGGGGGGCACCTTGGCTGACCAGAAGCGCCAATTAGACGCTGATCTCCTCTCTATGGTTCCTCGCCTGACGTGGCAATTGGACAGGAGCGTATTAAAACTAGCTTCGTCGGATCGCGCGGGAAGAACTAGCAACTTCTGACAGCCGTGTTAGCTTCAAAGCCTCGGGTCACGTCCCGATTCATCAAAGGACGACTGGCCTCAGCACCGGCCTCTAGGCCCCCAGAGGTGCTGGGGCCGTTTCTTTGGGTTACCCTCGCTGACATGCATATCTAAATGCGAGAATGGTGCTGCCGGGCGATCCTGCGGGGATGTTCAGTTTCGGTCGCATGGATGGTGTTGAATACGGCTTTCTCAGCTTTGCTGGAATGTCGTTTGTGGCGCTCATCGTCAGCGTAAGTTGGCTGCTGATCGGCTGAGCGTCCTACCTCTCGTGATGACATGACGACTTGGCCTCAGCGTGTAACCCCTTCGCTGGCCGTTTCTTTAGTGCCCTTCGTGTCTACATTTTGAGGACCAGGGCGGATATCGGACTTCATCATCTCCAGTTTGATTGGCTTCAGTTTAGCACTCAATCGCCGCAACCTGGCTCGCGCCCGCTTGGCTGGGGTATCAAGTCGCTCGCCCACGGTCCGTTTCTTCGCCATACCTGCTTTCCTCTTGCGGGAAAGGCTCGTGCGTCTTTGCGGCCGATGAACGTATCCGGCGGCGGATTGTCTTTGAGCAGCCGGGCAGCTTCGGCCGAGACCCGGAGGGCCGCATCAACGATGTGCCCGTCCTGCCGTTGATCGCTGCAATGCGATTGATGACGCGCTGATCGGCCATAGCCGCGCTCCCTCGCTCAATGCAGGCGGAAGCACTTGGTCTCTCAGCCACCGACGCCCACGGGCAGAGGCTTGGCCGGTGATGACGATATAATGTGCCAACTAACATAGGTTGCCAGGCGGCCGATCGATCCTCCTTGTCGAGAGGACGCATTCCGTTCTCAGCCTGGAACAAAAAGCTTGTGTGCTGTTCTGGACAGAATTTCTGGAACAAAATGCCCATTTGCACGTCATGAATCCGTTGCGATAGGAGCAACGGGGAACGACGTGCCGTCCGCAGAATATCACCTACGCCAAGCCGAACTTGCAGCCCGGCTTGCGCTCGCTGAAGCAGAACCATCCAAAGCCGCAGCTCTCCACGTTCTCGCACTAGTACCCACTTTTCTTGGAACGTGAGTCGTGATTCAAGGTCGGGATGATACCCGAAGCAAGAGAAGTCCACCTT
>NZ_JASAUT010000067.1:0-41885 GCF_029952935.1 Bradyrhizobium sp. Mp19
TCGCCCGTAATTTTTTGGCCGCTGTTCATCTCGCCGCTCTCGTCGCATATTGGCTCAATTGAGTCTGGACCCTAGGTGAGTTCGTCGAGCCGAAGCTCGAACATGAGCGGAAAAAGCTGCAAGCTCTTCGAAGCGAAGCCGACGGCGCGGTTCAAGGTCAGATTGAGGAACAAGAGCAGTTTGTGCAGGAGCTGCAGGGCTTGCGGGACGAGGTGAAACGGGTCGTCCCGCTCTGGAAACCGATGCTCGACGACGGCATCGCCATCAACTTTGCTCCGCTTTGGAGGCTGGTGCCGCAAAATCGTTCTCTCCAGAGGGAGTTGAAGACCGTTTGGGAAGCTTTGCAGCGAGGCGACCTGGACTGGTCTCACCTCGCGATGCATTTTTGGCCGGAGCGCGTTGTTCCCAAGTGTGCTGCCGATCGTAGTCTTGCCATTGCCCATGGTCTTGAAGACATTTTCTGGCTGAAAGATGGGGAAGGCAAATGGACGGCCCACGACAAGCCGACCAAGTCCATTGCCAAGCTAGTGGTGGACCGCTCATCTGCAGGCGTTAAGGCGGCGCTCAAATCCTTGATCGAGGCGCCCGACATCATCACCGTCACGAAGCGAACTCGCAAGTCAAAGGCGGCCTGAGTAGGACGATGCACCCCCTCCACGACTACATCGCCAATCATATCGGCGACCGCATCAAGGATCGTCGCGTCGTCGTGATGTACGACAAGCGCGAGGAGCTGCGCCCTTTCTTCGCAGAGATCGCAGACGGCAGGAAAGTGGGCGACGCCCCCGTGGCGGTCAGCTTCGGCCGGCGCAAAGCTAATCTCTACGTCTTTGATGGCTCCTTCCTGAAGGCGCGTTTTGCCGTCGAGAACCTGACGAACGGCGACCAGCCCGATGATGTTGTTGTCTACGTTCCGGGTCTCGACCGCGACGCTAAAGGCTCTCTGCTGATGGAATTGGAGAAGGCAGGCACCTTCTATCAGCAGCCGGCACTGAAGCAGTTCGCCAGGCTGGTTCTCCGAAAGCGCTTTACCGATGTCGCCATCGACGAGATGCTGAGGTCGGACCATCTCACCTACGTCGATTTGGCGGGCATGGCGAAAGACGACGGTGGGGGCAGTCAAGGGACGTCGCTCCTGAAGAGCGTGTTCGGCAACTCGGACACGGTCGCGATCGTCACGGATTGGTTGGGCGGCACCTCCTTCGACGCCGACATCCAGGCGAAGGGGGCCCTCGGAGAGCTTCGGGATGCCGCCCTCGCGAGGATTGGTCTCGCGTTGCCACCGGATGCGACATTGGCTCGGGCGCGCCAGATCGCCCTCCGATATGTGCTGGCCAACGACTTTCGGTCTGATTTGGCACCCAAAGCTGAACTCCAAGGCGAGGCAGCGGCAGCCATCAAAAACGTGCCCGAGCCCAAGAACAACGATCATCAGAAGGCGATCCGAGAAGTCGCCAAGCGCCTCCGGGAGCGCCATGCGACGGCCTACGTCGAAGCCGCTGACAAGATCGAGATCGAGCTCGGCTTTTCGGCCACGTCGGTAAGCGGTACGTCGCTCGGCTCGATCGACACCTTCAGGTTCGAGGAGGGCGCCGTGGTCGCGGCCTGCTTCGGCCTCGTCGCTTCGGAGAAATTCGAAGAGGCCAGCGCCCTCATGGATTCGCGTGAGAGCAGCTTCTGGGTCAACCGGGAGGTCACGCGAAAGTCGGTCTGGGCCGTCTGTAAGCTGATGGTCGACCTTGGCCTGGTCGCCGCAGCGGTAGACGCGACGATCGCGAAGGCCAACGGCAACCCTTCCACCTGGATCGACCGCTACGTGTCGGATAAGGACGGCTGGTACGCGCTCGACCAGGCGCAGCGGCGGCTGGAGGCATTTCTCTCAACCGTGGACGATGGGATCGACGAGCGGGCCGTGGTGACAATCCGGACCGTCTACGAAAACGCCGTTCGTCGCATGAGCGAAGGCTTCCTGAAGGCGCTCCAGAAGGCCGACTGGACGGTCCCGGGTGTTCTGCAGCAGACCCGAATCTGGTCGGATGTGGTGGCGAGCCGCCCGGTCCCCGTCGCCTACGTCATGGTCGACGCCATGCGGTTCGAGATGGGGCACGAACTCATCGGCCGTCTCACGCGAGCCTCGGAGGTCCAGATTCGCCCCGCGATGGCGGCCCTTCCGTCCATCACCCCGGTCGGCATGGCGGCGCTGCTTCCGGGGGCCTCGGCGACTTTCTCGGTCGTCGCAACCAAGGACAAGCTCGGAGCGTCGATCGACGGCGTCTTCTTGCCGGACCTTGCGGCTCGCCAAAAATTCCTGAAGTCGCGCGTGCCGGACCTCGTGGACCTGACGCTCGATGAGGTCATTTCGAGCAGCACGAAGGCGTTGCAGAAGAAGGTCGGCAACTCGAAGGTCATCATCATCCGATCCACGGAGATCGATGCCGCCGGCGAAAATGCCACCACCACGACGTATGCCCGCCGGGTCATGGACAACGTCGTCGAAGACCTCGCCCGGTGCCTCGGCCGTCTAGCGGCCATCGGGATCGGGGAGGCGGTCGTGACGGCGGATCACGGCCATCTCTTCTTCGCCGCCGATCGCGATCCCTCCATGCGCCTGGATACGCCTGGCGGCGATCCGATCGATCTGCATCGTCGCTGCTGGGCGGGCCGGGGCGGCTCCACGCCGCCGGGAGCAGTGCGCGTCCCGGGCGCCAAGCTCGGTTACGCCACGGACCTTGACTTCGCGTTCCCCGCCAGCACGTCCGTCTTCAAGAGCGGAGGCGATCTCGCCTACCATCACGGCGGCACTTCGCTGCAGGAAATGGTCATTCCGGTCATCGCCGTGAAGCTGAAGGTCGACGGCAGCGCCAAGGCGGAAAAGGACGCCGTAACCCTCACGCACGACTTCGACACGGTGACGAACCGCATCTTCACGGTCCAGATCGAGCTGGGTGCGGCTTCCAAGGATCTCTTCGCCGGCGCCCGCAAGGTTCGCCCGCTCGTCGTATCCGACGACCGCCCGGTCGCCCGTGCAGCCATTGCGACCGGCGTCACCCTGGCGGACGGTGTCCTGACCTTGCCGCCTGCGGTCAAGGCGAACGTCGGCTTCATGTTGACGGACGACACGGTCAAACACGTCCGCATCCAGGTTTTGGACGCAGAGACCGACGCCGTCCTGTACGTTTCCAAGAAAGACATCCCCGTTCGTTTGGGAGTTTAAGTGATGAGTAACGTTCCCGCACGCGATGCGCTCGATGAAAAGGTCAACCGCACCTTCGCCGGCAAGGTGGTCCGAAAGGACCTTGTCCGGAAGGTGAAGGTCGGCGCCAACGTGCCGGTCTTCGTCCTTGAGTTCCTCCTTGGGAAATACTGTGCATCGTCCGATGAGATGGCCATCCAGATGGGCCTGCAGGTCGTCAACGACACGCTGGCCAACAACTACATCCGCTCCGACGAGTCGATGAAGGCCCAGAGCAAGGTTAAAGAAAAGGGAAGCTGGACGTTCATCGACAAGGTCAAGGTCCGCCTGGTCGACTCCGACTATTGGGCGGAGCTGAGCAATTTCGGGAACAAGTTCGTTCATATCCAGAACCAGTACGTCAGGGACTACGAACGCCTGCTGACCGGCGGCATCTGGGCCCAGGTCGACATGCGCTTCGAATACGACGAGGAGGGCAAGGGAAAGAACCCCTTCTGGATCGAAAAGCTGACGCCGATCCAGATCGCGGCATTCGACCTCGCCGAGTACCAGCGCCTCCGGGCCGAATTCACAACGGACGAGTGGATCGACCTGATCCTCCGCAGCATGGGCTATGAGCCCGGAGAGATGACGAAGCGCCTGAAGCTTCTCTTCCTGACGCGGCTGATCCCGCTCTGCGAGCGCAACTACAACCTGGTCGAGCTGGGCCCGCGCGGCACCGGCAAGAGCTACGTCATCCAGGAGGTTTCGCCGTACGCCGCCCTCATGACCGGTCCGACCACGGTCGCCAACCTGTTCGGACACATGGGCGGCCGGGCGAAGGGTCTCGTCCAGATCTGGGACGTCGTCGGCTTCGACGAGGTGGCCGACCTGGAGAAGATGCCCAAGGAGGTCATCACCACGATGAAGACCTACTGCGAGTCGGGATCGTTCCAGCGTGGTCAGGAAGCCGCGTCCGGAGAGGCCGGCATCGCGTTGTTCGGCAACACTCAGCAGCCGATCGACGTCATGGTCCAGACTGGACACCTGTTCGAGCCGATGCCCGAGGTGATCCGGGACGACATGGCCTTCATCGATCGGCTGCACTTCTATCTCCCCGGTTGGGAGGTCCCGAAGATGCGCAACGATCTCTTCACCGACCACTACGGCTTCGTCGTGGACTACCTTGCCGAAGCGCTCCGCGAGCTGCGTCGCCACAATTTCACGGAGATCTGCGATCGCCATTTCACGATGGGGTCTCATCTGATCACGCGCGACCGCAAGGCGGTCAAGAAGACCGTTTCGGGGCTGATGAAGATCATCCATCCGAGCGGGGAGGCCACCCAAGACGAGATCGCCGAACTCCTGGAGTTCGCGATGGAGGGCCGGCGCCGGGTGAAGGAGCAGCTCAAGAAGATGGGCTCGTTCGAATACTACCACACGTCATTCAGCTACACGCTGAACGACACCGGCGAGGAACGGTTCGTCGGCGTCCCCGAGCAGGGCGGCCGCAACATGATTTCGGCCGATCCCCTCCCGCCTGGCAGTGTCTACACGGCGGCCGTCGCTCCAGACGGCACCGTCGGGATGTACCGCGTCGAAGTCTCGGTCTCGTCGGGATCCGGCAAGCTGAAGACGGCCGGCGGCGTCAACGGTCTCACAAAGGAATCGATCAACCGGGCGTTCAGCTACATGCTCGCCAAGAAAGGCGAGCTTTCCATCGCCCGCGAGCTCGACGTTTCGGACCTCCATGTGGAGGTCATCGACCTCATGAACAACCGGGTCGAGGGCGAGATCGGGTTGGGCTTCTTCATCGCGGCATTTTCCGCGCTCAAGAAGGCTCCGCCGTCCCCGGCGATGCTGGTCGTGGGAGACCTGAGCGTCCAAGGCAACATCAAGGGCCTGCGCTCGTTGGCGGAGCCGCTGCAGCTCGCCATGGACAACGGGGCCAAGCGGGCCCTGATCCCGATCGAGAACAAGCGGAGCTTCCTGGAGGTGACCGGCGACGTGGTGGAACACGTCGACCCGATCTTCTTCGGAGACCCCAAGACGGCGGCCTTCAAGGCTCTCGGGATCAATTGAGTGGTCTGTCGTCGGCGGAAACGGGGCAAGGAAGCGAATGAGTCGAAAGGGACACTTCATGGGAGGCGGCACGGCCGTAGGTCCGCGGGATCCGACGTGGTTCAGCAAGGGCTCTACGCGGAGGCCGCCAAACGACAGCGCGCCCAGACCGCCGTTGTCGACGGCAGAAGAAGCTGCCTTTCAGGCCTTCAAGGAGGAGCGTGAATCCGGCAGCAGGCTGATCCGGAAGGGCGAGGCGGAATCGTCCAAGAAGCGCTTCCGCAAGACCAAGCCCGCCAAGCAGAAATCCGGGCGCTGAACTGGCCGGTGTCGGGTTAGCGCGCGGCGATCTCCGCACACCGCTGGCGGGCGTAGTCCCAAGCCGAGAACTTGATCGGCGCGTCCCCGGCCCCGTCGGGAACGACGAAGGGATCCTCGCCGAACAACGTGTAGCTCTCGAAGAGAGCATCGGCCGTCATGCCCGGCTTGAAGGCGTCGGCTAGGTATCCGTCCACGATCGCTCGACAGGCGGCGACCGCTTCCTCTGAGGTCGCGAAGACGCCGTGCTTCACGCGCTCAGATTGGTCCTGGTAGTGGAAATTATCGTCGATCAGGACCTGATAGGCCATCCTATCCTCGCCCTCCATTCGGGGCCGTCGCCACAACCATTGTATGCGAACGCCAACTTCTACGAAAAACTCTCATCAATTTGCGGGTTTGGACCTTTCTTGTGCCTGAGCAGGATGATCCGGATCTGGTTGCTGCGACGCAACATAAAAGAAGATGGGGAGCAGTATTTCTCCGGTAGCTTGCGGTCTTGAAACCTCACAACCGCGCGTCCATATGGAACTTCGTTAAAATTTTAGCAATCTCGGGCGGGGTTCCCAACCGACAAGATCACCGACCGGCAGGCGCTTGCGTCCGCCGGAAAAGTTTTTGCGCGAACAAAACATGATCGGGTCGGCCGGGCCGGTCCCGCAGGAGGACAACTTGGCAACGCTGACGTTCCACCCTCTCAACAATGCGGATTGCACCCGCATCGATCTCAAGGACGGGCGCAAGATCCTGGTGGATTACGCCGATATGCGAAACGCGGACAACCCGAGCGACCCTTGCATCGATCTTCCGACCGCTCTGCGCCAGGACCTTCGGGTCGTCGAGCGGGACTACTTCGACATCGTGTTGTTCACCCATCTCGACAAGGATCACACGAACCGCGCCGGCGATTTCTTCCATTTCGAGCGATTTTCGACTCGCCAAGGTGCCGGCCGTATCAAAATGCGCGAGCTCTGGGTGCCGGCGGCCGCGCTCACGGAAGAGGGTTTGGACGGCGATGCCCAGATCATTCGCCAGGAGGCTCGCCACCGTTTCATCGAGGGCAAAGGCATCCGCGTGTTCTCGCGGCCTGGTCGCCTCAAGGACTTCTGCGAAAAGAACGGGATCCGCCTTGAGGATCGCCTTCATCTGGTCACCGACGCCGGAAAGTTGGTGCCTGGCTTCGACAACCTGAACGCCCCGGGCGGCATCGAGATCTTCGTCCACAACCCGATGGCCTGGCGGCTCAACGACCGCGAAGTTGAGGAGCGGAACGACGACGCCGTGGTTTTCCAAGCCACGTTCCGGGAAGGGGCAACCGATACCAGAGTGCTCTTCGCATCCGACGTGGACGACATCTCGCTCGGGCACATCGTCCAGACTTCGAAGGCGCACGGCAATCAGGATCGGCTGCGCTGGCACGTATTCAAGATTCCGCATCACTGTAGCTACAAGTCGCTGAATTCGGCCGACAAAGGCGTCGATAAGACCGTGCCGATCGAAGACGTTCGCTGGCTCTGCGAAGAAGGCGCCGAGCCCCATGGCATCATGATTTCCACCAGCGAGATCATTCCCGGCAAGGGGACGCCACGCGATAAGGACGTGCAGCCCCCGCATCGGCAGGCGGCCGCGTACTATCAGGATGTCGTGAACGCGATCGACGGGCAGTTCGAGGTCACCATGGAGAACTCCCCGCTGCGCAATCCGAAGCCGAGCCAGGTCAGCATCACCACCGCCGGCGCCGCCTTCGTCGCGATGGCCTCCATCCCCGGCGACTACGCCGCCGCCAGGACGATGCGAGCTGGCTGATGCCGTTGCGCCCGCTTTCGGAGCAATTCGGCGAGACCGTCGAGTGGGAAGCTTTGCGAAACGCGAAGTCCCACTCGGTCGCTCGCTTGATCTGCGATTTTGGGACGCAAGGATACCGCTTCGTCGAGGCTCGGCGTTCCGGGTCCGGCGACGAGACTATCATCGTCAATGTGCACGTGAACCGGCCACAGCTTTACGTGCATCCGCTAAAGGCCGTCGAGCTCCTTGCTCTTCACTTCCCTGCAGACGACCGTCAGCCCACGATTCTCGCTCTTCGGGACGATTTTCCCGACGTCCCGCACACGAATCCCGGGCACAGGGACGATCCTCGTAGCCTCTGCATCGACGACCGACCCTGGACTGAAGCCAAGCTAAACTGGACCCCCTCAGACTTCCTGGTTCGGATCCACATCTGGCTCGGCAAGACGGCACGTGGCGAGCTTCATGGTGACGTGCGCGCACCAGAGCCGCTTTTCGTCGCGGCAGGTCCAGTCGTCATCGTCGACCGCACTCTTATCGACGCGGCCGGGACGGGACCTACGGAGTTGGCAGTTCACCGCGCCGATGCGGAGATCAACAGAGAGATTCTAATCGCGACTTTGCCATCGACGCCCCTTCCGTTCCCACGGCTTGGCATCGCCCTAATCGCGATAGTCGCAGAGCGGCGGGAGATGGGAGCTCTACGCTTCCCGCCTCGCACTCTTGGCGAATTGGCAGATGAACTCGGCGACATTGGCCTCAAAGCGCTCATTCGGGCCAGGATCCTCGAATGGACCAGCCACGCTTGGAACAAAGGGACGCAGCCGCAGCGAGACCCCGACCAGTTGGGATGGCGGCTCGGGATCCTCGTTGCGTTTCCCGTCGCGACCGAGAGCGGCGACAAGGTCGGGATCCTGGATGTGAAGGCCTTTATGACCTTCGAGACCGTGGCCCAGATCGGCGTGAAGATGGGATGCCTCGAAGAAGCTAATGGACTTCACGCCCGGTCTCTAACGACGCGCGACAGTGCGGCCGCCGACGCAGTCGAGCTCGTTTGCGGCGAGGTTCACTTCGGCCACGACAGAAAACTCGCATCCCAGATTTCGGGAGCCAAAGGCGTGGACTTGCGACGCGCCGTGCTCGTTGGCGCGGGCACGGTCGGCTCCCACGCGGCAGCAAACCTCGCGAGGGAGGGTCGCTACACCTGGGACGTGATCGATGGCGACTACCTTCTTCCTCACAATGTCCCGCGCCATGTACTGCCTAGAGCCGAGGTCGGGCGCTCCAAGGCCGCCGCCCTCGCGCGCTTCCTGGACGGGATGAACAGATATCCGGAGCAGTCCGGCCATCTAACCGCGGATGTTCTCTCCAACGACCCATCGACGGAGGCCGCGGTCAAATCGAAGCTGGAGACGGCGGACATCATCATGGACGCGTCTGCCTCCATCGCCGTATCCCGCCGGCTGGCCGCATGGCCGGACACCATGACGCGGCGCCTGAGCTTCTTCTTCAACTCCGACGGCACCGACGCGGTGCTCCTCGTCGAGCCGAACGACCGCTCGACCTCTCTGCGAGAATTGGAGGCGCAACATTACGCCATGGTCGCTCAAGTTCCCGCTCTGCGGGGACATCTTCACACTTCCGAGGCGACCATCGCCTACTCGGGTGCCTGCAGGCAAGCGACCAATCGGATGCCGGAAACTCGAGCCGCGCTGCTGTCGGCTCTCATCGCCGGGGCCATCCCGGGTGCGCTGTCCACCGAACAGGGCTCGATATCGATCTGGCGCACGAAGGATGGCGCAGTGGAACGCGTCAGCGCCTCCGCCGGAAAATGGCAGCGTCTCGCGATTGACGATTGGTCCATCGTCCTCTCCGACGACGTGGCCAAGGCGATCGCAGGATTCCGAGAGCAGCACCTGCCAGCGGAAACAGGCGGCGTCCTCCTCGGCGTTTTGGACATGGAAGCGCACTCCATCCATGTCAGCGTCGCACTCGAACCTCCTTCCGACAGCAAGGGCAGCGAGAGCGAGTTCGAACGAGGCGTGTCCGGACTCCGCTCGCGGATTGCCGCGATCACCGAGCAGACAGGTGGACAGCTAGTCTACGTCGGCGAATGGCATTCTCATCCGAAAGGCTATGCGGCTATGCCCAGCCCGAAGGACCTCCTTCAACTCGCCGAATTGGCCGAACTTTTGGACATGAACGGCGTGCCCGCGCTGATGGGAATCGCAAACGACGACGGCGTACGGATCCATTCCGCTACCAAACCCGACGTCGATCTTCCCGTTTCGCTGATCATCGTCAAGGAGGCGACCGATGAGCGAGCCTGATTTCGGCGCACAGCAGCCGCTGAAACTAGGCCTCGCCCTCTCCGGTGGAGGCGTGAGGGCCGCCGCCTTTCATCTCGGTGTGTTGAAGCGCCTCGCCGACGAACACCTCATGGAGACGGTTACTGCCCTGTCGACCGTCTCGGGCGGCAGCCTCATCACCGCGGCCATCGTATCCCATGCCGGCATGAGATGGCCGACCTCGGCCGAATTCAAGCAGACCATCTTCCCGGAACTTCGACAGATCCTATCCGCCACCGATCTCTTCAGTCTGAGCGCGATCGGCTGGAGCGGAGTCTTGGAATTCAATCTGCGACTGCTTCGCCATCGTGCCTCCGTGTTGGCGACACTGCTAGAACGGCGGTGGGGTGTCCGTGGCAAACTGACTGAACTTCCCGACGAACCGACTTGGCTGATCAACACCACCTGCTTTGAAACGGGAAAGAACTGGCGCTTTGCCAAGCGAGAGATGGGTGACTGGAAATTCGGAAGGCACTACGACCCCGACGTGCCGTTGTCGTCGGCAGTCGCCGCATCCGCAGCGGTCCCGTACGCCATCGGAGCTCTGCGAATCGCGCTGCCGAAGGACGGATGGTGGGACACCGACCCGGCGACGAGAAAGCCGACCCGCAAGAAAGCCCCACCCTTTGAAGTGGTGCGCCTTTGGGACGGTGGTGCCTACGAAAATCTCGGCCTCGAGTTCTTCCACAAGCCTGGAAAGGGCTTGGCGAGATCCGACTTCCTCATTTGCAGCGATGCTTCGGGCCCCCTTGGCCCGCCGACTCGGTCCAAACTTGCCGCACTGGCAAGCGGCCGCCTGGCTTCACCTCGACTCTTCGACATCGCAAGTGATCAGATTCGTTCGCTTCGAAGCCGAATGCTGGTTGCGGATCTCACGACAGGGGCCGTGCCTGGCGTGCTGGTCCGCATGGGAAATTCTGTTCGAGAGGTGGACATAAAGGCCTCGGCGGACCGGCCCTTAGGCTTTTACGACGCAGTTCAGCCTGATCAAGAAGCGGCTGCTGCCGCGGGCCATCCAACCGACTTGAAGGCTCTTGGCGAACAGGGTTTCGACCGTCTCGCTCGACATGGACACGAAGCCGCCGACATCACCCTCACTACGTACGCCACCAAACACTTTGGCCGTTCGCTTTCTTGGGAGCCGATCGCATGTTGAAAGGTGTAGTAACGCGCTTTCGCGCCTTCCAGCTCGGTTGCCCTGGCTCGTCCTTCTCCTACTTTGCGGGTGGGCACTTCACCGTGATCGAGGGTCGATTGACCGACGTGAATCGGCGGACGCTCATGCACGAAATGGAGATCTGCGGTGTCGAGTACGCAGACTCTCTCGACATAACCAGTTGGGACTCTGACCACTGCAACAAGCACGAACTGCAGGAACTGCTCGATCTCATCCGTCCAGCCGAAATCGAGTGCCCCGGATACAATCCCTACAGCGATCATGGGGAAGGCTGTCTCGAGATCATCGCCGACTATCAGAGCCGTCGAGCGCCGCGCAATCGAATACCAGAGATCGAGCACATCACGCCGAAGTACATAGAGGCTCTCGATAAGGCCTCGGCGGCCGCGTACCGAAACACCTTCTACAATCCCAAGCACATTGATCAGGAGTGCGCGAACAACAATTCCACAGTCAAACACTTCAGGAAGGGTAGCTTCAACGTGCTCAGCCTTGGCGACGTTGAATGCTCCATGATCTCCTCCAGACTGCGCCGCGCTCCGATTCTCAGATCAGAGACGGACGTCATGATTCTCGCTCATCATGGCGCTGATAACGGATTTACGACGAAGCCCTTCCTTTCACATCTTGAGCCTAGCCTCGCAATTTGCTCGTCGAACTACGACAACCAGTACGATCATCCTCGCGACGAGATAAAGGAGCTCCTCTGGAAGCAAGGCATCGCTCTCATGACGACCAAGACCGGCGATGTTGTCGTCAGATCCATTGGAGACCATACGGGGGAGTTCCTCGCCGTAAACCTCAAATCGGATTCTGAAGAGGTTTCGTCCACCAAGCGCTACGTATCGAAGAAGAGGCGGTTGCTTAACATGAACAATGACACGTTGCGGCAACGCTACAACGGCCGGCGCTCATTTCCCCGTTGATCGCTGGGGATGTTCGCACCGCGTCCTACGTCGCCACAATCGCCTCGCGCGCGGCTTCGTAGAACCGCCTCACGCGTTCAAGATCTTTTGCGTGAGAGCCTTCCCTGTCGGTCTTCGTCTTTGAATCCACGCCGGCCGGCCGGACCACGCCGATTGCCTGCGCGACGTTGTCGGGACCCAGTCCTCCGGCGAGGATTACGGAGGTGCCGACCGCTTCGACGATGCGCCTGCTGATGCTCCAATCGTGCGGCACGCCCAGCGCTCCGATCTGCTTATCGGATGGACGGTGGCTGTCTAGGAGCAGGTAGTTCGCAATGCCTTCGTAGGTTCGAGCTATGTCGATGCTCTCCTCGCCATAGACCGGTACGCTCCTCATGATCAAGCTATCCGGCAGCGCCGCTTTGATAGTGGCGATCTGATCCGGAGCGAGCAGCTCGGGCGCTGCGCCAAGGTGGATGATGGCCGGCTTGAGCGCCCGCGCCCATTCGATGATCAAGGCAACACGCGCGGTGAGAAACAGCGCCGAAAATCTCGCCGGCTCCACTATCGCCGCCGCAATTTCCGCCGCCCGGGGGAGCGGCTGTTCGCGCGGAAACTCGCCGTCGCCCACCAGAACCCCAACGTGGTCGATACCGATCTCCGAAACGCCGCGCGCCTCATCCGCGCTTGAGATCTCATAGATCTGGGTCAGCATGGAGCAATCCCTCCCGCCGACCGCGCCGCAAATGCCGGATTCTCGCGGTTTGCAGGCCTCGAAACGTATCTGAGGTTGCAATTTTGAGGCCTCGGCACGCCGAAAAACGTGACACTCTTATGTGTCCTTTGACACTCTTATGAGTCCCACGACAACGGACCAGCGCGCTCTACGGATCGAGCTCTGTATCCCAGTAGAGATAATCGAGCCAGCTCTCGTGCAGATAGTTCGGCGGAAACAGCCGGCCGTTGCGATGCAGCTGATGCACGGTCGGGGCGTAGGGCGTCTGCTTCGGAAACATCTTGGCCTGCTGCGGCGTGAGATTGCCCTTGCGCAAATTGCAGGGCGAGCAGGCGGCGACGACGTTCTCCCAGGTGGTCTGGCCACCCTTGCTGCGCGGAATGATGTGATCGAAGGTGAGATCGTCGCCCGACAGGCAATACTGGCAGCTGAATCGGTCGCGCAGGAAAACGTTGAACCGGGTGAAGGCGGGGTGGGTGGTCGGCTTGACGAAGGACTTGAGGGATACGACGCTCGGCAGCTGGATTTCGAAGGAAGGACTTCGTACCGCCCGGTCGTAATATTCGACGATGTTGACACGATCGAGGAACACCGCCTTGATCGCGTCCTGCCAGGACCAGAGCGACAGCGGGTAATAACTCAGCGGCCGGAAGTCCGCATTCAAGACCAGCACCGGCCAACCGCCTTGCGAGACATGTGCGTTCAAATAACGCTCCTGACTCCCATTAGCTGCGAAGCAGCATGCACTCACATACTACAGGCAGCGTGACGGGATTGTGAAGAGCAATGAGCGGCTTATCCGCCGCGCCCTGCCATGTTCCTGCCCCGATTGCCTCCCGCCCGCGAGGCCCGTAAAGGGAGCCGCAAGGCCCTGTCGGCCAGTGACGGACCCTGCCGATGACCACGACCTCAAGCTATCTCGAGGCGCCGCGCCGGTTGCGCGCGTTCGTGCGCGCGCACGAGACGAGCCTTGTGGTGCTGGCGGTGCTGATCGGCGCCATTGGCGGCCTCGTGGTGGCGGTCATGAGCGGCCTCGTCACGGTGCTGCATTCGGTGCTGTTCAATCTGCCGCTCGGCGACCGGTTGTCGAGCCAGCCCAGCATCGATCCCGTGCGCGCGCTCGTGGTTCCCACGATCGGCGGCCTGCTATTGGGATTTGCGTTCCTTCTGTTGCTCCGGGTCCGGCCGGCCCGCGAAATCGACCCGATCGAGGCCAACGCGCTTTACGGCGGGCGGATGTCGTTCCGCGGCAGCGTGATCGTGGCGCTGCAGACGATCTGGTCGAGCGGCGTCGGCGGTTCGGTCGGGCTCGAGGCCGGCTATACCCAGCTCTCCAGCGGCCTCGCCGCCTCGCTCGGCCGCGGCTTTCACCTTCGCCGCAACGACCAGCGAATCATGGTGGGCTGCGGCGCGGCGGCGGCGATCGCCGGCGCCTTCAGCGCGCCGCTTGCGGGCGCGTTCTACGCCTTCGAACTTGTGATCGGCGGCTATACGCCGGCCAGCCTGACCCCGGTCGGCGTGGCGGCGGTGACCGGCTACTTCGTCGCCCATGCCTTCGAGCCGCTGCCGCTCGGCGTCGGCGTCGGAACCGTCGGCGATGTGCTCGGACGGGATCTTGCGATTGCCGCGCTGCTCGGCATGGTCGCGGCCCTGACCGGGATCGCGATCATGCGCGGGGTGACGCTGTGCGAGGCGCTGCTGACCAAGAGCCGGCTCTGGCCGCCGCTGCGGCCGGCGCTCGGCGGGCTTGCGGTCGGCGCGATGGCGCTCTTGACGCCGCAGGTGATGTCGTCGGGCCACGGCGCGCTGCGCTTCGCGGGCATCGTGGCGATGCCGCTTGCCTTCATCGCCGGCGTGTTCGCGCTGAAGGCGGTGGCCTCGATCATCTCGCTCGGCTCGGGCTTCCGTGGCGGATTGTTCTTCGCCACGCTGTTCATGGGCGCGCTCGGCGGCCGGCTGTTCGCGGCCGGCGTCGACATCGTGTGGCCGGGGCTGAACCTCGACCCCAATGCCTATGCGGTGATCGGCATGAGCGCGCTGTCGGCCTCGGTGATCGGCGGCCCGCTCACGATGTCGTTCATCGCGCTGGAGTCCACCGGCAACCTCTGGCTCACCACCGCGGTGCTGGTCGCGGTCATCATCTCGACCACGATCACGCGCGAGCTGTTCGGCTATTCGTTCGCGACCTGGCGTTTGCATCTGCGCGGCGAGACCATCCGCAGCGCCGCCGATATCGGCTGGATCCGCGATCTCACGGTCGGCAAGATGATGCGGCAGGACATGACGACAGTGAACGCCGCGATGCCGATCGAGGCGTTCCGCGAGGAATTCCCGCCGGGCTCGAAGACCCAGGTCGTCGCGGTCGACGGCGAGGGGCATTACGCCGGGCTCGCGCTGGTCGCCGAAGCGCACGCGCCGGATCTCGAGGCCGACAAGGGGCTTGCCGCCATTCTGCGCTACGCCGACGTGGTGCTGCATCCCGGCATGAACGTCCAGGAGGCGATCGCGGTGTTCGACGCTGCCGAAGCGGAATCGCTCGCCGTGGTCGAAGGCGACGGCGACCGGCGGCCGATCGGCCTGCTCACCGAAGCGCACGCCATGCGGCGCTATGCGGAAGAATCCGAGCTGCGCCGCCGCGAGGTGATCGGCGAGATTTGATTGCGCGGGAGCGCTTTTCGACCCGTCATCCTGAGGAGTCGCGAAGCGGCGTCTCGAAGGATGCGCGGCCCCGCTGGTGGCCGTCGACCCTTCGAGACGCGCGCGATGCGCGCTCCTCAGGGTGACGGTGATATAGTAGGCGCTCTGCTTCAATACAGCGCGGCTACCCCGTCACCAGCTCCAGCTTCTGCAGGCATCGCGTCACGCGCACCGCGGCGGGCATCTCGATGTCCGGAAAGCTGGTTTTCCAGTCGGTGACGCCGACCTCGCCGACATAGATGTCGCCGCGTGAATCCAGCGCGATGCCGTGCGGCGCCAGGAATTTTCCGGTCTCGACGCCGGGGCCTTGCTCGCCGCCGAGCCGCGCGATGCGCTTGCCGGTGTGATCCACGATCGACAGCCGCGGACCGAGATTGGGCACCTTGCGATTGACGGCCATGCCGGGGCCGAGCTCGCCGATCACGAAGTTCGGCTGCTTGCCGCCGCCGCAGCAGCACAATGCACAGGGCCGGTGCAGGTTGTTCCACTGCGTCTCGTATTTGCCGTTGCCGTCGAACACCTGGACGCGGTGGTTCTCGCGGTCGGCGACGTAGACCCAGCCATCGGCGTCGGTCGCGATGTTGTGCACGATGTTGAACTGGCCGGGATCGGTGCCGGGCTCGCCCCAGGTCTTGATCAGCTTTCCATCCGGCGTGTATTTGTGGACGCAGGCATTGCCGTAGCCATCGGAGACATAGATCTCGCCCTTCGGCGACAGCGCGGTGTGGGTGCAGCGATGGAACGGCTCGCCGCTCATGAATGGCGCCGGCTTGTTCGGGATGCCGATCGTCAGCAGCACCTTGCCGTCGGTCGAGCATTTGCGCACGGTGTGGTCGCCGTCATCGGTGCAATAGAGATTGTCGTCGGCATCGATGTGCAGGCCGTGGGCGCGCGAGAACACGCCTTCGCCCCAGCTGTTGATGAAATTCCCCTCGCGGTCGAGCACCACCATCGGATGGTCGCCGCGGTTGAAGACATAGACGCGGTCCTTGCTGTCGACGGCGACGGAGGCGACATCGGTCAGGCTCCAGCCGTCGGGCAGCTTTGCGAAGTTCTCCACCACGCGATAGCGGTGTTCGCCGGTGCCGAGGATGGTTGGCATAAGATGTCTCCCCAAGATCGTCATTCCGGGGCGATGCGCAGCATCGAACCCGGAATCTCGAGGTTCCGGGTTCGCTTCGCGCCCCGGAACGACGGCAGGTTTCTACGAAAGATCCGCCCGTGGCCCGACGTCGCGCGGCAACAGGCCTTCCTCGATCGCCTTGATCTGCAGTGCGAGATAGCGCGAGTTGATGCGGCATTGCGCGAGGCTGCCGGCGATGAACCACAGGCCGGGCTGCGGCGTGCGGGTGTACATGTTGCGCAGCTCCTGGCCGTCGCCAAAGCCCCAGATCGGGCCGACGCGCGCGGCCATGGCCTCGCCGAACAGTTTTTTCACCAGCTCTTCCTGCGGCCGGTAGCCGGTCGCGAGCACGATCAGGTCGGCCTCAATCGTCTCGCCGCTCTTCAGACGCGCGCCCTCGCTCACGAAGGTCTCGATGTCGGCGAACTGCCGCAGGGCGACCGCACCGCTCGCGACCAGATCGGAGCAGCCGACGTTGAAGTAATAGCCGCCGCCGCGGGTCAGGTACTTGAACTGCCAGCCGGTGCCGCCATCGCCGAAATCGAGCTTGAAGCCCGTGCGCGCGAGGCCGTCGAGCAGCGGCTTGTCGAGCTCTTTCGACTGCTCGGTCATCAGCACATGGCTGCGCTTGGCGAGCACGAGCGGCATCGAGGTCGCGATCAGATCATTGTCCTCGAGCGTACCTTCATTGTAGGCGGCATAGGCGAGCTGCGCCGACGGCTCGATATTGGTGATCAGCGTCGAGGAGCGCTGCACCAGCGTGACCTCGGCGCCCGAGGAGTGCAGGTCCTGCGCGATGTCGTGGCCGCTGTTGCCGGTGCCGATCACGAGCGCCCGCTTGCCGGTCCAGCTCTCGCCGTCCTCGTAGCGGCTGGAATGCATGACCTTGCCGGAAAAATTCTTCAGGCCGGGGATATCGGGCAGATTGGGGATGCCGCTGACGCCGGTTGCCATCACGACATGGCGCGGCTGCATCTTGCGGGTCGTGCCGTCGGCGCGGCGCAGCTCGACGGTCCAACGCCCCGTTGCGTCGTCATAGCTGCCGCCGACAAATTCCGTGCCGGTCCAGAAGTTCAGCTCCATGGCATCGACATAGGTTTCGAACCAGTTGGCGAGCTTGTCCTTCGGGATGTAGGTCGGCCAGTTCGGCGGGAACGGCATGTAGGGCAAATGATTGACCTGCACCTGGTTGTGCAGGGTCAGCGCGTGATAACGCTTGCGCCAATTGTCGCCGACGCGTGCTTCGCGGTCGACGATCAGCGCGTCGATCTTGAGCTGTTGCAGCCGCGCGGCGATCGCAAGCCCGGCCTGTCCGCCGCCGACCACCAGCACATCAGGGTCGCGGTCGGCATATTCGGCGGATGCCTTGCGCAGGTCGAGCCAGTTGGGGCCGCGGAAGTCGCGCGAATAGGCCTGTCCGCGCGGCCTGGTGTGGCCCTGCTGTTCCTCAAAACCCTTCAGCTCCTCGAGCGCGGTCAGCAAGGTCCAGGCCTTCAGGCGATCGTCGTCGGCGGCATCAGGGATCAGCCGCACGATGCCGTGGCCGCGGCCAACCGCCGTCTCGAATTTGAAGATCGCCTCGATCGCATGGGTACCGGCGCGTGTCACCCGTCGGGGCGGGGCGCGATCGGCATCGATGCGGAAGTCATGCGGCGCGCTGTGACGCGCATGCGCCGGCAGCTCCTCGATGATCGCGAAGGCCCGGTTGACGGTCTGGATGTTCCAGCTCAGCGCCAGCACGTCGCGCCAGTAGCTGTCGGGATGGAATAGCGGCTTCAGCAGCACATCGTCGGGGCTGGCCAGCGCATCTTCGAACTGCACGAGCCAATTGTCGGCGGCGACCGAAATATCGTCCGTCTTGTCGAGCATTGAGCGTTTCTCGTCATCGGCCGCCTTGCTGACGTTTTCTTGGCGGCGTTCCCTTTCCGCAAAGCCTATACCTATTCGAAGGCACGCAGAAAGGGCGCGACGGGATAGCGCCTATTCGGCCAGCGACAGGATCAGGCCTTGATCCGGCGGAACGCGGCCCTGCAGGGTATCGAGATAGGCCTCGCGCACCGCGGCCGGGCCGCGCCGCTCGACCACATCAAGCCATTTCGGCAGATGCGACACGAGCTCGGCCCATGCGGCGCCAAAACGCTGGTCGATGCCGCCGGGACCCCATTCCTTGGCGCGCTTGCGGATCTGGTCCGGGGCGAAGAACCAGACCGGCTTGGCGCCGGGCAGCGTGGGCTCCTCCGCCTCGCTGGCGCGATGCGTCAGCCCGACCCGGCCGGAATAGACCATCTGCGCGCCGAAGTGCCGGTGCAGGGCCTCGCGGAGCGCACTGTTGCCGGCCATGTCGACATAGGCTGTAGGTTCGGCCGACGGGATCGCGGTGACCTGGTCATAAGTGACGACCTCGTCGTAGCAGCCGAGCGAGCTGACGAAATCGACATTGCCCCTGGAGGTTAACCCGATCACCGGGATACCCCGTTTGTGCACGAGATGGGCGAGCCCGAACGCGGTCTTGCTCGATGCCGACGACAGGATGATACGGCGTGCGCCGTAGAACGCATTCTCGGCCAGGAAGTCGTCAACCAGGAAGGACAGCATGAACAGCGGCAGCAGCAGCGCGCGGAAATCGCCCTGCCGGCCGGCATAGGTCGGATCGCCGGAGACGCGGGCATAGGCATTATAGACCGGCGAGACCTCCTGCCGGTGCGCGGCGCCGTCGCGCAGGCCGCGCTTGCTGACGTCGGCCGCCTCGATCACCAGATGGGTCGCCATCGGGAAATAGCCGAACAGCGTTTCGCCGGCTGCGATCATGGGATGTTTCGATGCCAGCACCTCGCCAAAGCCCCACACCGGGATGATGCCGTAGCCGTCAGGCGCCGGGAACAGGTGCCAATATTTCAGCTGCTCGCCGATTACAGCATAGGTGATGTTGTTGGCGGTGAAGGCGAAGCGGGTCACCTTCACCAGCAGCGCATCGGCCGGCAGCGCCGCGGCGTCGGGCAACTGCGCCTCGATCACCTTGCATTGCTGCAGATCGTTGCGGATGACGATGAAGTCGGTCGAGTTCATGGCGGATGATCCGGGCCCTTGGTGCACCGGCATCGTTGCGTCGATCGCCGGCCTTTTGCAACAGCAACTAAGTTTCAAACGCCGTTCGCTTCGCCGTCACATCGCTCAGCCGAGCTGTCCTTCGCGGTAGAGGTCGCGCAGCTTGCGCTTGAATATCTTGCCGGTAGCCTCGCGCGGCAACGCGTCCATGAAGCGGATATCCTTCGGCACCTTGAAATTGGCGAGCTTGTCGCGCAGGAAATCCTGGATCGCCGCAACCGAAAGCGTGCTGCCTGCTTCCGGCTCGACGCAGGCGAACAGCCGCTCGCCGTACTCGTCGTCGGGGACGCCGAACACCGCGCAGTCGCGGACGCCTGCCATGCCGATCAGGGCGTTCTCGATCTCGGCGGGATAGATGTTGACGCCGCCCGAGATCACCATGTCGCGCTTGCGGTCGCACAGGAAAAGATAGCCGTCCGCGTCGAGATAGCCGACATCGCCGACGCTGATCAGGCCGTCGTGATCGGCCTCGGCGCGCGCCTTGGCGTTGCCGTGATAGTCGAAGTCCGAGATCAATGTCTGACGCATGAAGATCTCGCCGGGCTCGCCGACGTCGCATTGCGTCCCGTCGGGCCGGAAGATCTTGACGATGCCACCTTCGATCGCGCGGCCGACGGTGCCGGGCTTGGCCAGCGCTTCGGCTGACGAATGCCAGACCGGGATGCCGGTCTCGGTCGAGCCGAGATATTCGTTGATGACCGGTCCCCACCACTCGATCATCGCGCGCTTGACGTCAACAGGGCAGGGCGCCGCGCCGTGGACGATGAAGCGCAGCGACGACATGTCGTAGCGGCGCCGCATCTCCTCGGGCAGGCGCAGCAGCCGCACGAACATCGTCGGCACCATATGCATGTGGGTGACACGGTGGCGCTCGATCAGTTGCAGCAGATCCTCCGGATCGAACCGCGGCTCGAGCACGATCATGCAGCCGTTGCGGAACGCGAGCATCCCGTAGGAGTGCGGCGCCGAATGGTACATCGGGCCGTTCATCAGGATCACCTGGTCCTCGTTCGGCTTGACGCCGTAGGTGATGGCACCGACGCGCCCGGCCGCCGCCTGCTGCTCTGATGGCATCGGCTTGCGCTTGACGCCCTTCGGCAGTCCTGTTGTGCCCGAGGTGTAGAACATCGGCGCCGCGCCGATCGGCGCGTCGGTCAGTGGTTGGTGCGTCTCGCGCCAGACGTCCCAGTCGGTCATGCCGTCGGGCACGCGGGTGAGCTCCGGCGCGACGCCATAGGCCGCGGCGATCTCCGGTGGCGTCGTCACCACCAGCAGCTTGATTGCCGGCGGCAGGCCGTCGCGGATCTGCGGCAACAGATCGGCGTGGCAGACCAGCGTGTCGGCGCCGCTGTCGGACAGGATGTAGGCGACCTCGTCGGCCTTCAGATGCCAGTTGATCGGCACCGCCGGGCTGCCGAGCGCGGCCGAAGCCGCGACCACCTCGAACAGCGCGAAATCGTTGCGCAGCATCATGCCGACCGGCTTGCCGCCCTGCACGCCAAGCGCCCGGAAGCCGCTTGCCGCCCGCGCGATGCGGGCGTGAATGTCGCCGTAGCTGATCTGTCTGTCGCCGCTGATGATCATGTCGCGCCTCGTCTCCTAGCGATCGTCCAGGATCTCGCCGAAGCTGATCCAGCTCTTGCCGTTGAACCGGCGCAGCCGCAACTGCTGGAACGGCAGGTAGTCGTCCGGCCCGGTCGATACCGTCATGCCCGGCAACAATAGCGGCAGCGGAACGTCGTGCAATGACGCCGCCTGGCGCATGATGTTCTCGCGGCTGAAATCGTTGTTGCACGCCTTCAGTACGGCCATCAGCAGCGTCGCATAGTGATAGCCCGCCGAGTAGTTCGAGTTGCTGAGATCCGCATTGGGCAGGTATTGCTTCATGAAGGCAAGATAGTCCTTCACGGCGGGATCGTCGGCCCATTGCGCGTCCATCGTGTCCTTCTGGTTGCTGGACGAGATCAGGCCGACCGCGTTCTCGAGCCCGGCGGGCTCCAGGAACGAGATCGACGACGCGGAGGTCGGCACCAAGAACAGATCCGGCTTCCAGCCGATCTCGGCCACGCCCTTGATCATCTGCGGCGTGAACTTGCCGAGCACGACACCGAACAGCACATCGGCGCCGGACGCCTTCAGGGTTGCGAGCTGCGAGCTGATGGTGGGCGCCGAAGTCTCGTAGCTCGCTTCCGCGACGATCATGCTCGCGGCCTTGCCGCCGAGCGCACGCTTGAAGCCGGCGACATAGTCGCGGCCGAAATCGTCGTTCTGCGCGAGGATCGCGATCTTCGCGTCAGGCTTGGCCTGCAGCACATATTTGGCATAGACCACGCCCTCGGATTCGTACGATGCCATGCCCGGCATGGTCCACGGATAGGTCTTCGGGTCGGCCCATTTGGTCGCGCCGCTCAGCACGAACAATTGCGGGATCTTCTTGGTGTTGAGATAGCGGTGCACGGCGTTGTTGGTGGCGGTTCCGAGCGAGCCGAACATCACCAGCACCTCCTCCTGCTCCACCAGCTTGCGGGTCTGCTCGACGGTCTTCGGCGGCGAATAGGCGTCGTCCAGCGTGATGAATTTCACCTGCCGGCCGTTGATGCCGCCCTCTGCGTTGACCTTCGCGAAAAACGCCTCCTGGGCGCGGCCGATGGTGCCGAAGCCGGAGACCGGTCCGCTATAGGGCAGCGTCTGGCCGATCCGGATCGCCTCGTTGCCGTTGTCGGCGGCGGCCGTGCTGGTGATCGCGCAGACCGCAAGCGCGGCTGCCAGCGCATGTTGCGCTCGTTTCATGGTTCACTCCCGGACTTTGTGAAACAGCGTCAGGCGCTGGCGCGCAGGAAATCGCTGCGCGCCGCGGCGAACTCGGACTTGAGCCGCGTTACCAGTTCGCCGACCGGCGGGGCATCGGAGATCTGGCCGATGCCCTGGCCCGAGCCCCAGATGTCGCGCCAGGCCTTGGCCTTCATGTTGCCGCCGGAGCCGAAGTTCATCCTGGATTTGTCGGCGACCGGCAGGTTGCCCGGATCGAGGCCTGCCGCCGCGATCGACGGTCCGAGATAGTTGCCGTGCACGCCGGTGAACAGGTTCGAATAGACGATATCGTGCGCGGCGTATTCGGTCAGCGCCTGCTTATACCGGATATCGGCGTTGGCTTCCTCGGTCGCGATGAAGCGGGTGCCGATATAGGCGAGGTCGGCGCCGAGCGCGAGCGCGGATGCGATGCTCCAGCCGTCGGAGATCGCGCCCGACAGCAGGATCGTGCCGTTGAACCATTGCTTGACCTCGCGCACCAGCGCGAATGGCGACAGCGTGCCGGCGTGGCCGCCGGCACCGGCGCAGACCAGGATCAGGCCGTCGACGCCCTGCTCGGCGGCCTTGCGCGCATGCTTCACGTTGATGACGTCGTGGAACACCACGCCGCCATAGGAGTGCGCGGCCTCGACGATTTCGGACGGCGGGCGCAGCGAGGTGATGATCACGGGCACCTTGTGCTTCACGCAGGTTTCCATGTCGCGCATCAGGCGGTCGTTGGACGCGTGGCAGATCTGGTTGACGGCGTAGGGCGCGACCTTCTTCTCCGGATGCAGCGCCTGGTACTCGCCGAGCTCGTTCTCGATCTGGGTCAACCATTCGTCGAGCTTCTCGACCGGACGGGCGTTCAGCGCCGGGAACGAGCCGACGATGCCGGCCTTGCACTGCGCGATCACGAGCTCGGGCCCCGAGACGATGAACAGCGGGGAGCCGACGACCGGCAGTTCAAGCCTGTTGGCGAGCGAAGCGGGCAGCGTCATTTTCGGATCCTCCATGCGCCGCCCGGCCGGCGGCCGGGACGGATCGCGATTTGTTATGATGGCTGGAGCAGCGGCTCTCTTGGCGCGGCAATATAAGGCTGGACGGCTGCGCCATGGCGTTCAATATTGAACATCGGATCGACCAGAAATGAACGATGTCGCAGGAAGGGGAGCGGCATGGACTGGGAGCTTTGCAAAACATTCGTGGCGGTGGCGGAGACGCGCAGCCTTGCCGGGGCGGCACGGCGGCTGCGCATCAGCCACCCCACCGTCGGTCGCAATGTCGCGGCGCTCGAGCGGCAACTCGGGACCCGCCTGTTCGCGCGTTCCAATGACGGCCTGTCGCTGACGTCGCATGGCCGTAAATTCCGCGAGCACGCCGAAGCGATGGCCGCGGCGGCCCTCCGCGCGGAGGCGGCCGCGTCGGCCACCGGCGAGCAGGCGCGCGGCATCGTGAAGCTGTCGATCGGCGCGACGCTGGCCGCGCACTGGCTGATGCCGCGCCTCGGCCCGTTCCTGCGCGATCACGCCAACATCCAGCTCGAGATCATCACCCATCCGTTCCCGGCCAGCGTGCGCCGCCGCGAGGCCGACGTGGTGCTAAGGCCGGTCGATGCGGGCGAGGAGAACCTGATCGGGCGCAAGATCGGGCGGCTCGGCACCGGCTTCTACGCTTCGCGCGACTATGCGGCAGGGCGCAAGCTGCCGGAGCGGCGGGACGAGTGGCGGGGCCACCATGTGATCGGCTTTGCCGACCAGGCCTCGAACGCGCATCTGGCGCGCTGGAGCGATGTCATCACCCGGCAGGGCACGCTGGTGATGCGCTGTTCCTCGCAGGGCGACATGCTGGCAGCGGCGCGGGCCGGGCTCGGAATTTGCGCGCTCTCCTGCCTGGTCGGGGCCGACTACCCCGATCTGGTGCGGGTCGCGCCGCAAAAGCTCTCGAGCCTCTCCGATCTCTGGCTGCTCGCCCATCCCGATCTGGTCGAGCTTCCCGCGGTGCGCGCCGTCATCGGCTTCGTCACCGATTGCGCGCGCGAGGACCGCGTCAGGCTGCGTGGCTAGAGCATGTTGTCAGGCACGCGCCCGCAACAGCGTCACCGCGAGCAAGACAAAGGCAGCGCAGGTCCACAGCGACTGCCAGTTCTCCGGCCCTTCGTTGAATCCTGTGTAGATCGCCGTTGCAACGAAAATGCCGGCAAAGATCGACTCTGCCAGTGGGCGGATTCCCTTGGTGGGAGGATTGAGCAGCGTCACGGCGGCAAAAGGCACCGCCGCCATGGTCAGAGGCGCAAAGGGAAAGTCAATGAAGCGCGGGTCGAACACGAGGCCGATTGCGGTCGCCGTGCCGATCACGACGGTGATCATCAAGGCCAGTCCGTGCATGGTCACCAGCACCGATTCAGTGTGGTGGCCCTTCGGACCCAACACTTCGAAAAAACTGGGCGGTGCGCGGCCCGACATCAGGGCGTTGGCGCCCAACACCGGCGAAGCCGTGGCCGCCACCAGCAGCGAGCCCCACACAAGCCAGCCTCCCGTTCCGTAGCTTTCATAGACCAATCTTTGCTCGGCGACGCCAAACAGGATGCCAGCCGTGGTCGCCGATAGCGCGACTGCAAGCCATGACACGAATGCGGGCTTTCTCGGCTTGCGGCGCAAGGTCAGCCAAGCCGCGCCGAAGACCAGGATCGCCAGGCCCATTCCGCTGACCATTTGCAGCTTCCAGAGCGGAAAATTGCTGACCGGCTGGCCCGGCGGGTATTTCGGCATGCGCTGCTCGGAATCGAACAGCCCCCAGGAGCCGCCGACCGTGCCCTCGATCTCCCGCTTCCATCCTTCATCATAGGCCTCGAACAGGTTGACGCGAAAATGCTCGCGCCGGGCAAGGTCGAGAACCTCCGAAACCACTCGCGCCTGATTGATGCGGGACGGCAGCGCGGACTCGCGCATGCGCCCCTCGCTGGGCCAACCGATCTCTCCGATAAAGATTTCCTTGCCTGGAAAAGCCGCGGCGATCTGCCGGCGCATCTCGTCAGCATGAGCGGCGGCATCTTCCGCCCGGATCGGAACATTCTCCCAATATGGCAGGATATGAACCGTGACGAAGTCGACGGCGTCGGAAAGTTCGCGATTGCTCAGCCAGAATTCCCAGACGTCGGCGTAGGTGACCGGGACGGAGACCTGCGCCTTGATCGAGCGGATGATGGCGGCAAGGTCGGAAGCCGACATTTCCTTGCGCAGCAAGACCTCGTTGCCGACCACGAGTGCAATGATCGTGTCCGGATATTCCTTGGCGAGGCGGATCGCGGTTGCGACCTGCGTTGCATTCTTCTTCCGATCCCGATCGAGGAAGATGCCCTGAATGACCTTCAGCCCCGCCCTCGCCGCGAGTGCGGGAATCTGATCGAGACCAAGATCGGTCGCGTAGGTGCGGATACAGTCGGAAATCTTCGCAAGTTGGGCAAGGTCCTCTGCGATCTGTTCCGGCGAGACCTGTGTCGCCGGCGAAAGTGATGTCTGATTGTTGCGGAACGGCGCGTACGAGATGCACTGGACCTTGTCGTTCGGATCGATCGGCGCGCGCGGCAGGTTGACCGGGATGCCGAGCCACCACCACACCGCGGCGATCGCGCCCAAGGATACCGAGAGAAGCGTCAGCGGGATACGGAGAGAAATCAGGTCCGTCTCCTTGCAATAAGGACGTGCTGCGCGTGCTAAATGGGCGAGGCCGGCAAATTGAAAAAGTATCTGTCCGCTGATTCTATATCACGCGATCACGCAGTTGGTGTGTTTTTCTCGACGACTACTTTGCGCCGGCGATCACGCCCTCGCGATTTCTGAGCACGCGATAATACGCCCACCACAGATGCGCTGCGGCGCCGCGCAGCGGACGCCACGGCTCCGCAAGCGGCGCCATCTGCTTCGGCGTCGGCCGCTCCTTCAAGCCGAGCCCGACCTTGACCGCTTCCTGCACGGCGAGGTCGCCCGCCGGCCAGGCATCGCCATGGCCGAGGCAGAACAGCAGATAGACATCGGCGGTCCACGGGCCGATCCCGGGCAGCGCGGTCAGCGTGTTGTGCGCCGCATCGGCCTCCTCATTGGCAAGGACGTCGAGGTTCAGCCGCTCCTCGGCGAGCTCGCGTGCGATGTGCTTCAGCGTCTTGATCTTGGCCGCGGACAGCCCGAGCCGGCCGAGCCGGTCGGCCCGCGCCTTGCGGATCGCGTCATGGTGGAACGGGTCGAACGCCGTGCTGACGCGCCCCCAGATCGCCGCCGCACTCGCGGTCGAGAGCTGCTGGCCGCAGATGATCGCGGCAAGCCCGGCAAATCCGGGCTCGCGCTGCCGGATCGCCGGCATGCCGGTCAGTTCCAGGATCGGGCGCAGGCGGCGGTCCTGGTCGACCAGTTTGTGGATCGCGTCGTCGAGGTCGGCCTGGGTTTCGAGATGAATCAGCATTTGCGGGGTCTGCATCGGCTTGTCAGGCGCGGGCTTGACCCGCGCATCGATCTCCTATCGTAACAGAGTCTTGTCCATGCGCATGAACCAGAGTCGCCGGGGCAAGCCCGGCAATGACGCGTGATCGATGACCATGCCACCCGTTTTCCGCTTCGCGCCGAGTCCGAACGGCTACCTGCATCTCGGCCACGCCTATTCGGCGCTGCTCAACCACGACCTCGCGCGGCAGTCGGGCGGACGCCTGCTGCTGCGGATCGAGGACATCGACGCGACGCGCTGCCGGCCGGAATTCGAGCAGGCGATTTACGAGGATCTGGCCTGGCTCGGCATCGCCTGGGAGACCCCGGTGCGGCGGCAGTCCGAACATTTTGCCGCCTACGGCGCGGCGATCGACCGCCTGTCGGCCCAGCGGCTGGTCTACCCGAGCTTCGAAAGCCGGACCGAGATCGCGCGGCTGGTCGCGGAGCGCGAGGCCGGGGGCGCGAGGCCGCGCGATCCGGACGGTGCGCCGCTTTATCCGGGGCTGGCCAAATCGCTGTCGGCCGAGGCGCGCGACCGGCTGATCGGGCAGGGCGTGCCGTTCGCGTTGCGGCTCGACATGGCGTCAGCCCGCGCGCGCGCCGGCGAGCTGCGCTGGCAGGACGCGGGTGAGGGGCCAGCTGGCGGGAGCGGAGACGTCGTGGCCCGGCCTGAGGCCTGGGGCGACGTGATCCTGGCGCGCAAGGAGACTCCGACCAGCTACCATCTCTCGGTCGTGATCGATGACGCCCTGCAGGGCGTTACCGACGTGGTCAGGGGCGTTGACCTGTTCTGGTCGACCAGCGTGCATCGGCTGTTGCAGGAACTGCTCGGGCTGCCCGTGCCGAACTACCGGCACCACCGGCTGATCCGAGATGCGGCCGGCCAAAAGCTGTCGAAATCGACCCGGGCGACCGGACTGCGCGAATTACGGGCGGCTGGGGCGAGCCCGGCCGATATCCGCCGCCTGGTCGGTTTGCCCTGGGATTTTGGCCAGGTTTGATCGCAAAGGAGTGCGGTTACCATCATGGCGCTTTGCGCGGGCGCGCCGTAAACGCCGCCGTGACTCCGGCACGCCTGGATGCCATGTTGTTGACCGGGGCGGGGATCACGGAGACCATGGCGTCAAAATCGCGCGCACGGCGCAGCAAGCGGCCATCCAAAAGGAAGCCGCCGAAGACGCGCGCCACCAAACCGCGTGCTGCCAAAACGCGTGTTGCCAAGACCAGCGCCAAGGTGGCGGCCAGGCCGCGCCGCAAGCGGCCCTTACCAGAGCCGGCCCCGAAGGCCGGTCCCGGCATGGTCGATACCGCGCTTGCCGCCTTTGCCCATGAGGTACGGACGCCGCTGACCGGAATCCTTGCGATCAGCAATCTGCTCGCGACATCCGATCTCGGCGAGCGCGAGCGGCGCTGGGTCGATACCATCAAGGCCGGCGCCGAGCATCTGGCGAGCCTTGCGACCCTGTTCGTCGACGCCGCCCGAAGCGAGGGGCCGGGGCTCGAGATCCGGCAGGATTTCTTCGACCTGCGCACGCTGGCGCGCCACGCCGCGGATTCGCTGGCCGGCCGCGCGGCAGCCAAGGGGCTGCAGGCTTCCGTCGAGGTCTCCGACCAGCTGCCTGCCTTCGCGGTCGGCGATCCCGTCCGTCTGCGCGCGGCGCTGGAAAATCTGATCGACAACGCGGTGAAGTTCACCGAGCAGGGCAGCATCGAGCTGCGTATCGCGCCGGTGGGCGCGGCCAAGGGAAGGTCGAGCGACAAGATCGGCGTCGCGTTCGCGATCTCCGACAGCGGCATCGGCCTGACGCTATCGGAGGTCAAGCGCCTGTTCCGGCCGTTCTCGCAGGCCAACGTCTCGATCGCCGCGCGGTTCGGCGGCGCCGGGCTCGGCCTGTCCTCCGTCAGGCAGCTCGCGCGCGCCATGGGCGGCGACATCGTCGCGGACCGGCGCGCCGGCGGGGGCACCACCTTCACGCTCAAGGTGGAGCTGGCGCCTGCCGAAGGGTCGGACGGCACCGCCTCCGGCGCGAGCGCGGCGGCGCTGATGTCGCAAGGGCTGCGGCTGCTCAGTGTCGAGGACAATCCGTTCGGCCGCGTCGTGCTCAACACGATCCTGACCGAGCTCGGTCACCACGCCGAATTTGTCGGTCAGGGCGAGGCCGCGCCCGACCGGCTCGTGCAGGGCGCCTTCGATGCCGTGCTCATGGACATGGTGCTGCCCGGCATCGGCGGCATCGAGGCGATCAAGCGCATCCGCGCGCTGCCGCCGCCGCACGGCCGTATCGTGATTGTCGGGATTTCCGGCCGGGCCGAGGACGAAGCCGCGGCGCGCGCTGCCGGCGCCGACGGCTTCCTGGTCAAGCCTGTGTCTCCGCGGGCGCTCGCGACTGCGCTGCATGAAGCGACACGCCGTGCGGCAGCCGCGACTTGATGATCGCCGCGTTCAACTCGCCGCCGAACACGAAGATCGCGGCGATGAAATACAGGAACACCAGTGCGATCACCACCGAGGCCAGCCCCGCATACATCGTGACATAGTTGTTGGCGAAGCGTGCCAGGTACATGCCGAAGCCGATGCCCGAGAGCAGCGAAGCCACCATGGTGAAGATGATGCCGGGCAGGATCTGCGTGAAGCTGCGACGGCCCGCCGGCAGCCAGGCATGCAGGATGAAGAGCGCGACGACCAGCGCCAGGATCGTGACGCCGTAACGGGCGGTGTTGAGCAGGCTCTCGTTCGATTCGACGAAGAACGGGATATAGCGCCGCGCCGCCTCGATGATCAGCGGTCCGAGCACGATCAGGAAAGCCATCGCGAGCGAGGTGAACGCCGCGACCAGCGTGTAGCCGATCGATTCCAGCCGCAGCCAGTACCAGCGCCGCGGCTCGATCACGGCATAGGCGCGGTTCAGCGCCACCCGCAGCGCCTCGACGCCGTTGGAGGCGAAGTAGACCGCGAGCACCGCGCCGATGGTCAGGATGTCGCCGCGGGTGTTGGTCAGCACGTCGTGGATCTGGCCGGACAGCGCTTCGGCGACCTGCTGCGGCCAGACCTGCAGCATCAGCCCGACCGCCTGGTCGGCGAGCTGCTTGGAGCCGAAGAAGCCGGCCACCGAGGTCAGTACGATCAGGAACGGAAACAGCGCCATCAGCGTCGACAGCGCGATGTGGCTCGCGATCGCCCAGCCGTCGTCGGCGAGGAACGTGTAAAAGGCATCCATCACGACGTGGGTGACGTAACGAAGCTGCTTCACATTCCACCCGGCATTGTCGAAAACCGCTCGGCCCGAGAACGGACCCAGCATCTGATATTACGCGCTGAAAAGCCAGTTGGTTGCATGGCGGGGCTGTGTGGAAGTCCGCGTCCTGCGGTGTTATGTACCGCAAATGACATCTCTCCTCAGCACGATCATTCTTCCCATCGCCGTCGGCGCCGTCGCGCTGGTGCTCCTGCTCGGCCTCATCAATATGATGAAGGGCGGCTCGCCGAACACGTCGCAGAAGCTGATGCGGCTGCGCGTGCTGCTGCAGTTCGTCGCCATCGTCATCGCAATGCTCGCGGTCTGGGCGATGGGGCGCTAGGTGAGGTAGATTTGTCGGGCTATTCTCCACCCCTCCCGATCGGAGTGGTGGACTCGAACATCGAACACCGGAGCCTGCCATGGTCGTTCTCAATCGGATCTACACGCGCACCGGCGATGACGGCACCACCGCGCTCGGCTCCGGCGAGCGGCGGCCGAAATACGATCTGCGCATTGCCGCCTATGGCACGGTCGACGAGACCAATGCCGCGATCGGCGTGGTGCGGCTGCATCTTGCCAGCAGCCCCGAGGTCGATGCGATGCTCGGCCGGATCCAGAACGATCTGTTCGATCTCGGCGCCGACCTCGCGGTGCCCGAGCGCGAGGGCAAGGCCGAACGTCTGCGGATGCTGGCAAGCCAGGTCGAGCGGCTCGAGCGCGATATCGACAGCCTGAACGACCAGCTCGCGCCGCTGACCTCGTTCGTGCTGCCCGGCGGCACGCCTGCCTCTGCCTATCTGCATCTCGCCCGGACGATATGTCGCCGCGCGGAACGGATGATGGTGGAACTCGCCGCCCAACCCGATGAGCCGGTCAATCAGGCTGGCATCCAGTATATGAACCGCCTGTCGGATTTCCTGTTCGTTGCCAGCCGCTTCCAGAATAATAAGGGAGCGGGGGACGTGTTGTGGGTGCCGGGCCAGAACCGCTAAACTGGTTCAAAACCGGGGGACGGTTTTTTGGCTTTGGCGCGTTGACCGGGAGAAACGGGACCTTTAGGTTCCGCGCCAGCCAACCGAAACCCATAAAATCAAAGCGAAAGAGGATCGATGAAGGTTCTTGTGCCGGTAAAGCGGGTCGTCGACTACAACGTCAAGGTCCGCGTCAAGAGTGACGGGACGGGCGTGGAGCTCGCCAACGTCAAGATGTCGATGAACCCGTTCGACGAAATCGCCGTCGAGGAAGCGCTGCGGCTGAAGGAAGCCGGCAAGGCGACCGAAGTGGTGGTGGTGTCGATCGGACCCGCGCAAGCTTCCGAGACCATTCGCACCGGACTTGCGATGGGTGCCGACCGCGGCATCCTGGTCAAGGCTGAAGGCAATGTCGAACCGCTCGCGGTTGCCAAGATCCTGAAGGCGGTGGTCGAGGCGGAGCAGCCCGGCCTCGTCATTCTCGGCAAGCAGGCGATCGACGACGACTCGAACCAGACCGGCCAGATGCTGGCCGCGTTGCTCGGCTGGTCGCAGGCGACCTTCGCCTCCAAGCTCGAGGTCGAAGGATCCGACTTCAAGGTCACCCGCGAAGTCGACGGCGGCCTGCAGACCATCAAGCTCAAGGGCCCGGCGATCGTCACCACCGACCTGCGCCTCAACGAGCCGCGCTATGCGTCGCTGCCCAACATCATGAAGGCGAAGAAGAAGCCGATCGACGACAAGAGCGTCGCTGACTACGGCGTCGATGTGACGCCGCGTCTGGAAGTGCTGAAGACCGCGGAACCGGCAGGCCGCAAGGCGGGCGTCAAGGTCAAGGACGTCGCCGAACTCGTGAACAAGCTCAAGACCGAAGCCGGGGTTCTCTGATGACGACGCTGTTGATTGCTGAACACGACCACGAGACGCTGAAGGACGCGACCAACAAGGCGCTGACCGCGGCGAGCCAGCTCGGCGGCGATGTCCATGTGCTGGTTGCCGGTGGCGGCCAGGGCACCAAGGCGGCGGCGGAAGCAGCCGCCAAGCTTGCTGGCGTCACCAAGGTGCTGGTGGCCGAAGGCCCCGCCTATGAGCACGACCTTGCCGAGCCGCTGGCTGCGCTGATCGTCGCGCTGGCTCCCGGCTATGACGCGTTCGTCGCGCCCGCGACCTCGCGCTTCAAGAATGTGATGCCGCGCGTTGCAGCCTTGCTCGACGTCATGCAGGTCTCCGAGATCATCAAGGTCGTCGCGCCCGACACCTATGAGCGGCCGATCTATGCCGGCAACGCGATCCAGACCGTGAAGTCGAAGGACGCCAAGAAAGTGATCACCGTGCGCACCTCGACCTTCGCCGCCGCCGGCGAAGGCGGCAGCGCGGCGATCGAGAACGCCGCATCGGCGGCCGATCCCGGCCTGTCGACGTTCGTCGGCGAGGAAGTCGCCAAGAGCGACCGTCCGGAGCTGACCTCGGCCAAGATCATCGTCTCGGGCGGCCGTGCCATGCAGAGCCGCGAGAATTTCGCCAAGTACATCGAGCCGCTCGCCGACAAGCTCGGCGCCGGCGTCGGCGCCTCGCGCGCCGCGGTCGATGCCGGCTATGCGCCGAACGACTGGCAGGTCGGCCAGACCGGCAAGGTGGTGGCTCCGGAACTTTATGTCGCGGTCGGCATCTCCGGCGCGATCCAGCATCTGGCCGGCATGAAGGACTCCAAGGTGATCGTCGCCATCAACAAGGATGAGGACGCGCCGATCTTCCAGGTCGCCGATTACGGCCTGGTCGCCGACCTCTACCAGGCGGTTCCGGAGCTCACCGAGGCGCTCGGCAAGCTCGGAAAGTAAGCGACAAGACACCGGCCGGATGGGTAAGCTCCGGCCGGTGTTATTATTTTCGAGGCAATGATCCGGAAACGTTTTTCCGAAAGGATCATGCTCGACAGGGGAAATGGGATCCGGGTGCGATTACCTGTAATCACATCATGGTCCCGGGAAACGTTTTCCGGCGGATTGGGCAACCCGGAAGGCTTCGCTTCGGGTATCGTTGGAATTGGGCAGGCGCGATGTGCGCGCCGTTCCGGTGGATGACAAGATGACGGTGGCAATCAAAAAGGTCGGCGTGATCGGTTCGGGTCAGATGGGCAATGGCATTGCCCATGTGGCGGCGCTGGCCGGCTTCGATGTGGTGCTCAACGACGTGTCCGGCGACCGGCTGAAGTCGGCGCTGGCGACCATCAACGGCAACCTGACCCGCCAGGTCGCCAAGAAGGCGATCAGCGAGAGCGACCGCAAGCAGGCGCTCGACCGCATCACCTCCGCAGAGTCGCTCGACGCGCTCGCCGATTGCGATCTCGTGATCGAGACCGCGATCGAGAAGGAAGAGACCAAGCGCAAGATCTTCCATGAGGTCTGTGCGGTGCTGAAGCCCGAGGCGATCGTCGCGACCAACTCGTCGTCGATCTCGATCACAAGGCTTGCCGCCTCGACCGATCGCCCGGAGAAGTTCATCGGCATTCATTTCATGAATCCGGTGCCCGCGATGGAACTGGTCGAGCTGATCCGCGGCATCGCCACCGACGATATGACCTTCGACACCGCCAAGGCGTTCGTCGCCAAGCTCGGCAAGCAGGTCGCGGTGTCTGAGGATTTCCCCGCCTTCATCGTCAACCGCATCCTGTTGCCGATGATCAACGAGGCGATCTACACGCTGTATGAGGGCGTCGGCAACGTCGAGGCGATCGATGCCGCGATGAAGCTCGGCGCGCACCATCCGATGGGCCCGCTCGAGCTCGCCGATTTCATCGGCCTCGACACCTGCCTGTCGATCATGCAGGTGCTGCACGAGGGACTGGCCGACTCCAAGTACCGGCCGTGTCCGCTGCTGGTGAAATATGTCGAGGCCGGCTGGCTCGGACGCAAGAGCCAGCGCGGCTTCTACGACTATCGCGGCGACAAGCCGATCCCGACGCGGTAATCCATCGCGCCTTCAGGTCAGTGCCCGCAGCAGCGCAAGCGCCGCGGGCACCAGACCGATAATCATCGTCACACCCGTTCCAAGTCCGAACAGATGCGCCGCCAGCGCGAGGCGCTGGCTCTGTGCGTGAGGCGTCATTGCAGCGCCGCGCAGGCGCGCTTCAGCCGCCTTGCGGCCTCCTCGATGGTCGATGACGGGTTGGCGAAGCTGAGGCGGATATAGGGCGACAGCCCGAGATCCTCGCCGGGAAACACCACCACATCGGCCGCCTCGAGCAGATAGGCCGAGAAATCGCGGTCGGTCCGGATCACCCTGCCGTCGGGCGCGCGCTTGCCGATCACGCCGGCGCAGGCGACCAGCAGATAGAACGTGCCTTCCGGCGGCGTGCAGGCCAGCCCGGCGCATTCGTTCAGCAGATCGGCAAAGCGGTCACGCTTGGCGCGAAGGATGGCGGCGCGCTCAAGCAGCACATCCTGCGCGCCGTCGAGCGCGGCAACCGCCGCCGCCTGGCTGATCGACGACGCGCCGGACGTGGTCTGCGACTGGATGGTGATCATCTCGCGGATCAGCGTCGATGGTCCGGCGGCATAACCGATGCGCCATCCCATCATCGCGTAGCTCTTGGCGAGGCCGCTGACGGTCAGCGTCCGCGGCTTCAGGCGCGGCTCGATTTCCGCAAGCGTCGGCGCGGGCGAGCCGCCGAACACGATGTGCTCGTAGAGCCCGTCGGCCAGCACCCAGATGTCCGGATGCCGCAGCAGGACCGCGGCGATCTCGGACAGATCCTCACGCGAATACAGCGCGCCGGATGGGTTGACCGGATTGTTGACGATGATCCAGCGGGTTCGCGCCGAAATCGCCGCCTGCAAATCCTCTGCGCGCAGCTTGAAGCCGTTGTTCTGCCCGCACGGCACGACCACCGGCGCCGCGCCGGCAAGCCGCACCTGATCGAGATAGGGCGCCCAATAGGGCGCGGGGATGGTCACCTCGTCGTCAGGCGCCAGCGTCGCCAGCAGCGCGTTGAACAGTGCCTGGGTGGAGCCGTTGGTGATGACGATCTCGTCCAGCCCGTAGTCGAGATGATGGTCGCGCAGCAGCGCGGCCCGCACCGCCCGCTTCAGCTCCGGCGTGCCGTCGACATCGGTGTAGCGGGTTTCGCCGCGCAGTGCCGCTTGATGCGCCGCCGCGATCACGTGATCCGGCGTCGGGAAATCCAGATTGCCCGACGACAGCTCGATGATGTCGCGCCCGGCCGCGCGCAGTTCGCGGGCACGGCGCCGCAGCACCGACGCAGGCGATGCCTTGATGCCGTTCATCCGCGGCGAGAGGGATGGCAAGACGGATGGCGAGACGGATGTGATGGCTGAAGCGGGCGCCATGGCGGTTCTCCTGTCGGGTTGGACCCAACCTAGGAGCTTCTTGATCATTGAAAAATCATATGGAATAGTATTTCAATGATTGTGATTTCAAATATATGGCCATGAAAGCACTCGATATCGAGGCAGTGCAGGCCTTTGTGCTGGTCGCCGATCTCAGCAGCTTCACGCGCGCGGCGCAGGCGATGGAGACCACGCAGTCCGCGGTCAGCCTGAAGATCAGGCGTCTGGAAGACGGCCTCGGCCGGCGGCTACTGGAGCGAACGCCGCGGCTGGTTCGGCTGTCAGCTGAAGGTGCCGCCTTCCTCGGCGCCGCGCGCAATCTGGTGGCCGCGCATCAATCGGCGATCGGCTCGTTTGCCGTCGAGCATCGGCGATTGGTCGTCGGCATCAGCCACCACATCGTCGGATTGGAGCTCGCCTCGCTGCTGAAGCGGATGAACACCACCGATCCCGGGCTGGTGATTCAGCTGCACGTCGATACGTCGCGTTCGGTGCTCAGCGCATTCGACGACGGCAAGCTCGATGCTGCGATCGTGCTTCGCCACGACGCCAAGCGCCGCGATGGCGACGTGCTGTTCAAGGAAGCGTTCGGCTGGATGGCCGCGCCTGATTTTCACCATCGGCCGGGCGAGCCGTTGCGCCTCGCCACGCAAGCCGCGCCGTGCAGTGTGCGGGCCATGGCAGTCGAGGTTCTCGACGCCGCCGGCATCGCCTGGACCGAGGCATTCGTCGGCGGCGGGCTGTCGACGATCGGAGCCGCGCTCTCCGCGGGCCTTGCGATCGCGGCGCTGGCGCGGCGCGTGGCGCCGGCCGATACCGTCGACCTCGGGCCACGGCTGGGCCTGCCGCCGCTGCCGTCCCGCGACGTGGTGCTTCACTCAAAACTGTCCGATGCGCGGACACGGCAGGCGCTGCGCATCCTCGGCGCCGCCTTCGCGGCGAACGCGGCCTGACACGCGGATCATCGAGCGAGCGGGACCTTCGAGGCCAATGCGTCAGCCTGACGCGGCCATCGATTACCCAAGCATTAACTTTCGCGCGTTACCTCAAACCCCAGTTTTGGGAGTGCCCCGTATGGACATGATGAGCATGGTCACCAGCATCCTGTCGATGCAGCAGGGCAATTTGCAGGGTGAGATCGCGACCCGCGTGACCAAGCAGAACCTCGACGCCGAGAAGTTCGCGGTTCAGACCCTGCTCGGCACGCCTTCCACCGCGAATTTGTCGTCCGGCATCGGCGACAACCTCAACGCCGTCGCCTGATCCCACACTCCAAGCGCGCTTGTCCTCATCCTGAGGAGCCGCGCAGCGGCGTCTCGAAGGATTGAGGCCACCGACGGGCCGGCATGGTTCGAGACGGCGCTCCGCGCCTCCTCACCATGAGGGTCTGAGATCTCTAGAACCCGGCTGCGGCCGGCTGTAGCGCGGCTTTCACCAGCTTGATCGCGTCGTCGCTCGCCCATTCGGCGGGACCGGCGATATTGGCGATCTCGCAGCCGTTGCCGTCGACCAGCACCGAGGTCGGCATGCCGAGCGCCTTGCCTATGTTCTTAAGGTCCTGAAAAACCTTGGCTTTCTGATCCGAAAAATAGCCGAGATTGGTCAGATTGGCCTCTTTCAGGAAGTTTTTCGGCTTGTCCGGATCGCGGGTGTCGATGTTGATCGCGACCACCTCGAAATCCTTGCCGCCGAGCTTGGTCTGCAGGCTGTCGAGCGCCGGCATTTCCTTGCGGCAGGGCACGCACCAGGTCGCCCACAAATTGACCAGCACGGTCTTGCCGCGCCAGTCCGAGAGCTTCTTCGGCTGGCCGTTGGCGTCCTCGAAGGTCAGGTCGGGCAGCCTCAGGGGGGTGGTTGCCATGGTCAGCGCCGCGACCTCGCCATGGGCGAGCGGGGCGATCTTCTTCGCCAGAGCCACCGCGCTGTTGCAGGCAATATCGCCGCCCGCGGGATGCTTGAGGCTGGAGACCCCGACATAGCCGATCACGGCCCCGGCCAGCACGGCGCCGATCACCAGCGGGATACGCCACTTGGCGGTCGGCCTGGCGGTCGGGTTGGGTGGGGTCGTCTCGGGCATATCGTTTGTCATCCTGGGTCAGATGTGGCTAAGCAGTGCCGGGAATACGACCGGAACTGCGGTGCTGTTTCGCCGCCTCCGGCCATGAAACCGCAAGGCTGAAATACGAATTCGTGAGCGAGATGTCATGAGCAACAAGATGTGGGGCGGCCGATTCTCGGAACGTCCCGACGCGATCATGGAGGAAATCAACGTCTCCATCGACGTCGACCGTCACCTTTATGCCCAGGACATTGCCGCGTCCAAGGCCCACGCCGCGATGCTCGCCGCGCAGGGCATCATCACGTCAGCTGATGCGAAAAATATCGGCAAAGGTCTAGACACGATTTTGTCAGAGATCGGCAAGGGCGATTTCGATTTCAAGCGCGCGCTCGAGGACATTCATATGAATGTCGAGTCGCGGTTGTCCGAATTGATCGGGCCCGCGGCGGGCCGGCTGCATACCGCGCGCTCGCGCAACGACCAGGTCGCGACCGATTTCCGGCTTTATGTCCGCGACACCATCGATGAGACCAATGCGGCGCTGGCCGCGTTCCAGCAGGCGCTGGTCGCCCGCGCGCTGGAGCATGCCGGCACGGTGATGCCGGGCTTCACCCATCTGCAGACCGCTCAGCCCGTGACCTTCGGCCATCATCTCCTGGCCTATGTCGAGATGGCCGGCCGCGACCGCGGCCGCTTCGCCGACGCACGCAAGCGGCTGAACGAATCGCCGCTGGGAGCGGCCGCGCTCGCCGGCACCTCGTTTCCGATCGACCGCGCCGCGACCGCCAAGGCGCTCGGCTTCGACCGTCCGATGGCCAATTCGCTCGACGCGGTGTCCGACCGCGATTTCGTGCTGGAGACGCTGTCCGCGGCCGCGATCTGCGCCGTGCACATGTCGCGCTTTGCCGAGGAAATCGTGATCTGGACCTCGCCCTTGGTCGGCCTCGTCAAGCTCAGCGACAAGTTCACCACCGGCTCGTCGATCATGCCGCAGAAGCGCAATCCGGACGCGGCCGAGCTGGTGCGTGCCAAGACCGGCCGCGTGATCGGTGCGCTCACTGCGCTCCTGATCGTGATGAAGGGCCTGCCGCTCGCCTATCAAAAGGACATGCAGGAGGACAAGCAGGGCGCGATGGAGGCCTTCGAGGCGCTGTCGCTGGCGATCCGCGCCATGACCGGCATGGTCGAGGACCTGGTGCCGGACGAGGCGAAGATGAAGGTCGCCGCCGGCGAGGGCTACGCTACCGCGACCGACCTCGCCGACTGGCTGGTGCGCACCCTGAAAATGCCGTTCCGCGACGCCCACCACGTCACCGGGCGCATCGTCGGCCTGGCCTCGAAGCAGGGCGTGGCGCTGCACGAGCTGCCGCTCAGGGCCATGCAGGAGGTCGAGCCGAAGATCACGGCGGACGCGCTGAAGGTGCTCAGCGTCGAGTCCTCGGTGCAGAGCCGGACCTCGTTCGGCGGCACGGCGCCGAAGAATGTGATGGCGCAGGCCAAGGCCTGGGCCAAGCGGCTGGAAAAAGAGCGAAAATTGGGCTGAACCGGAAAATTTGGCCGTGATTTCATGGCGCTCCGCCTCTCGCCAGAGCACGCCAATGTTTGTATGGTGCCGCCCGAATTGGGGAATTCGTCGTGATTAGCAAGAACCGCCTGACCCCGTCGGGATGGGCCATCATTGTGCTGGGCGTATCAGCGCTGGCGCTCGGCGGCTGCGGCCGCAAGGGACCGCTCGACCTGCCGCCGACCGCGAACGTCGCGCCGGGCGCGGCACCGAGCGACACCGAGAGCGAACGGGCGGCACAGCCCAGCGTGTTCAATCCGACCTACGGCTCGGATGCCGCGCCGGCCGCGCCGCGAGGCAATAAACGGCCCTTCATCCTCGATCCGCTGCTCGGCAATTAGTATCTGGAGCATGATCCGGAAAAGTGGAAACCGGCTTTCCCTCGCGACAAACGCGGAAGGCGTTTGCGCGGAGATCATGCTCAAACAATCTAGCGTGTCATGAACCATTTCGACTATCGCGACGGCGTGCTGCACGCCGAGGCGGTCAATCTCATTGAGCTGGCGGAGGCCGTCGGCACGCCGTTCTATTGCTATTCGACCGCGACGCTGGAGCGCCACTACCGCGTCTTCACCGAAGCCTTCGCCGGCGAGAAGGCGCTGGTCTGCTACGCCATGAAGGCGAACTCCAATCAGTCGGTGCTGCGCACCCTGGCCAAGCTCGGCGCCGGCGCCGACGTGGTGTCCGGCGGCGAGTTGAAGCGGGCGCTGGCGGCCGGGATTCCGCCCTCGAAGATCGTGTTCTCCGGCGTCGGCAAGACCGAGAGCGAGCTGCGCGCCGCGCTCGCCACCGACATCCTCTGCATCAATATCGAGTCCGAGCCGGAGCTCGAGATGCTGTCGCGTCTCGCGGTCGAGATGAAGAAGACGGCCCGCATCTCGGTGCGGGTCAATCCCGATGTCGACGCCGGCACCCATGCCAAGATTTCGACCGGCAAGTCCGAGAACAAGTTCGGCATTCCGATCGCGCGCGCCCGCGAGGTCTATGCCCGCGCGGCAAAGCTGCCGGGCATCAAGGTCACCGGCACCGATGTGCATATCGGCAGCCAGATCACCGATCTCGGGCCGCTGGAGGTCGCTTTCCGGCTGCTCGCCGAATTCGTGCAGGCGCTGCGCGCCGACGGCCACGACATCTCGCATATCGATTTCGGCGGCGGCCTCGGGATTCCATACTACATGGATCGCGCCGCGCCGCCGGCGCCGGACGCCTATGCCGCGATGGTCAAGCGCGTCACGCACAATCTCGGCTGCACGCTGATGTTCGAGCCGGGCCGCATGATCGTCGGCAATGCCGGCATCCTCGTCACCCGCGTGATCCATGTGAAGCCGGGCGATGCCAAGAACTTCGTCATCATCGATGCCGCGATGAACGACCTGATCCGGCCGACGCTGTATGAGGCGCATCACGACATTCTGCCGGTGCGCCAGCCTGCACCCGGCACCCCGACCATGATCGCCGACGTGGTCGGCCCGGTCTGCGAGACCGGCGATTACCTCGCGCTCGACCGCTCGCTGCCGCAGCCGAAGGCCGGCGATCTCCTGGCGATCATGACCGCCGGCGCCTACGGCGCGGTGCAGTCCGGCACCTACAACACGCGGCCTCTGGTGCCCGAAGTGCTGGTCAAGGACGACCAGTACGCCGTGGTCCGCCCGCGCATCGACGTCGACGCCCTGATCGCGATGGACAAGCCCGCGCCGTGGTTGTGAGGCACTGGCGTGCCGCATCATGGTGTCGTCCCTGCGAAAGCAGGGACCCATAACCACCGCTCTTGATTGTTGTACCGAGCTGGGGCCCCAGCTCAGCTAAACCACGAAGTCCTGTGGTTATGGGTCCCGGGTCGCGCTTCGCTTGCCCGGGACGACAACGTTTATTTCGGCGAGAGCGCTATTTGGCTGCGTGCGCGCCGCCTTTACCACCACCGACGATCACGCCCGCAGCCTTCTCGATCGGCTTGATCGCCGCGGTGAAGTCCGAATCCGGTCCCTCGTCGCGGATGATGACTTCCCAGAGCCGGCCGACCGCTTCGGCGACTTCCATCGAAAGCCCGAGCGAGCGCATTTCCTCGACCGCAAGCCGCACGTCCTTCACCATCAAGCCGGTGGCGAAGCCGAAGTCGAAGCTGCGCGGCAACACCGAGCGCGGAAACTTGTCGCGGCTCGCAGTGTTCAGCCCGGAGCCGGCATTGATGACGTCGATCATCACGGCCGGATCGAGCCCGGACTTCACGCCCATCACAACCGCCTCCGAGGTCGCGACCATCGCGGTCGCCGACAGGAAGTTGTTGGCGAGCTTCATGGTCTGGCCGGAGCCCGGCTTGGTGCCGATGAAGAACACCTTGCCGATCACGTCGAGCGCGCCCTTCACCAGTTCGAAGTCGGCGCGCGGGCCCGACACCATCACCGCCAGCGTGCCCTTCTCGGCGCCGGAGACGCCGCCGGAGACCGGGCTGTCGATCTGCACGATGTTCTTCTTGGCCAGCAGATCGTGGATCTTCACCGCCATCTGCGAGCCGACGGTGGAGAGGTCAATGAAGCGTTTGACGCGCGTGCCCTCAATCACGCCGCCCGCGCCGGTCGCGACCTCGAGCGAAGCCTGCAGCGAGGGCAGGCTCGCCATCACGGTCTCGACGCGGTCGGCGATATCCTTGGGCGAGGTTGCGGCCACCGCGCCGAGTGCAACCAGTTTGTCGAGTGCGTCCTTGCTGGTGTCGAACACGGTGAGCTTGTGGCCGGCCTCGATCAGCCGGCGCGCCATCGGGAAGCCCATCTTCCCGAGGCCGATGAATCCGATTTCCATGAGTCGTTTCCTCTACGTCGTTATGTGGCGAGCCGTGCACCCCGTACTCGATGTCGTCCCTGCGAAAGCAGGGACCCATAACCCCAGGACTAGGTTGTTTGGTTCCGCTGGGGCCACAGCCGTCGTAGCGACAACGAGCTGTGGTTATGGGTCCCTGTGTCTTGGAAGTCTGTCAGGATGAGGGTGGGCGGGAAGCCGTTGGGTCCTTGGCGCTT
>NZ_JASAUT010000068.1:0-41511 GCF_029952935.1 Bradyrhizobium sp. Mp19
CTATGCGCAGACCGAGGAGTTCGGTATAGCCGCGTGACTCAAACCAAATGGCCTCCGGCAATCCCGGGGCGGTTCACTTTCCCCGTTTCCAGGGTGCTCGCGAGATCTGGCCACAGACGGGCGCCGCTGACGCGGATGAGTGCATGCTATGGTTGTGGGGATGCCGGCGCGAGCCGTTTTGGGGCGGGGGCTGGAGCAGGCGCCGCCGGTGGAGGGGAGGGCCGGGACGAAGGGCAGCCGTTTGCGGCCTCGGACCCCGGCTCCGGATCGCCCGCACCGGAGGGGCACTTCCGCCGGCGTGGGGCCGGTCGGCGCCGTCGGCGGCATCGGTCCGCCGCTCCAAATTTGCAGAGGCGGCGCGGCCCACCGACACCGGCGCCGCTGCGTCCGCGCCCTTGCTCCGCCCAAGTCTCGACGAATCGACGTGCTCGAAGGACCTGCTTGGCCCACGACCTTCGGCCCGCGGATGGCCCACATGACCTCGCCGGCTTCCTTGAGCAGGCGGCTCGCACAGACTTTGTAGGATAGCCCGATCTTGTGTACCGAGCACTCTTGGCGCGCTCGGCAGGCTGATCGCCAGAAATGCGTAGCAGCCCTTGGCCGCCTGAAAATCCGACGACATTGTGCCGCCAGCAGGAGCGACGCCTCCACAAGAAGGCGGCTCTACGGAAGTAGCTTCTTCATCAAATCGCTGAGGAGCGGACTAGCCTGGGTCAGCGCATAGGCGAAGCTTGCTAGCAGCAGCTTGGCGATGATCGATTCGATTACAGTGATTGAGCGAAACAGGACATTGGTGCTGTTGCTGTAACCATACTTCAGCTCCCAGGCTGTTCTAACGCTGAACATAAGGGCCGTACTCGCACGAGCAACGCTTCGCGACACAGGCCCTTTTCCGCCTGCTGGGTTCGGTAACTGGGTCCAATAGATTCCGGAAAAGACCAAGACGGTGACAACAAACCAGAACAGGACTCGAAGAGGGCGCAGGCCGTAACCCCAGAACCAGCGCGAGGCGACGCTCGTTATTTTTGCGAATGGCTCGTCCTCTGACCCTTGGCCGATTTCCTCTGAAACGCGAAGTTTGTATTCGGCATAGTTTTTGAGCTCGACATTCTGAGCAAGATCAAAGGCCCGCACCAATTGCCGCCAGACCCGACGATCGTCTCTCGTCCGGCGATCGTTGGCGTACAAGCGCGGCGTGTCTTCCCTCCAGACTGCCCACCAAGGTGGTCTGACGAGGAACTGTTTCGCATCAATGTAGAGCCCCCTATTCAAGGTAATGTCTTCGATGTTGATCTCGGAATTACCCTCATCGCCGGATTCGTCCGCGTTGGGCCCCATACCCGGCAACTTCACGTCTTCGAAGTGCAGGTCCCCATCGAATGAAACTGTCCGAAATTTGAGGCTGGAGCGAACTTCACAGCTTTGGAAATCGACGGAATTTTTGAACGCCGTGCGGATGAATATCAGCTTGTCAAATGCTGCGCGCCGGAAGACGGCTTCGCCGTCTACGATCATTGAGCCTCCAAAATTATTGAATTCAAGCTCTCTGATCGATCTGGCGTCGTCAAATCCGAGCCGCCCCGAAAAGGCGACGCCGTAAAATTGAAGTCGCTTTCCCGATGCGCCGCGGAAGTCGGCGCCTGCGCGGAAAGTGCTTCGAAGAAATCGAAGGCCGGTAAAGTGGGCAGTTCGGAAGTTGGCGAAGCCCCCGAACTCCGTGCCATAGAACGGGCCAGAGGCGGGACCCACCACGCCAGTTGACGCCAACGTGGCGCCACTGAAGCTGACGCCGCTGACGAACTGCACGTTTCTGAAGTCCATGCGGTTCATGAACATGGTGTTGATGAAGCTTGCTTGACGACTGAAAACGGCTTCTCGAAAATCCGCGTTTCCTTCAAATGTCGACTTGCGTCGGATCATTCGAGTAAATTCCAGGTTCCCAACGAACTTTGCGCGCCAGAAGCTGGTGTTCGACTTGAACTCGGAACCAAGGATCGCGGCGCCGGTTTTGAATTCGGCGCCGACAGCCGACACATTTGCTTGGAAGGTGGCGGAGCGGATATCGATGCCGCTTTCAAAAGTCGATCGGCTAAGATCCATCGGGCAGGCAACCCCGAGAGAGTCGAGCTGAAAGCGATCGTTTACGATGCTTTCCTTGATGAGCAATGGAATCGAAAGCCAACGTTCCGGTCCGCCTGTTGTATCGTCGGTTTTTGTGTTGTCCGTATCCTCTTCATCTGGATCTTGGGCGGTCGGTTTGGAGGGCGACGTCTTGAAGTCGAGCTTCACATCGCCCCGAATGACGCCTTTTTCGATACGCAAGCCTGCGTTTGGTAGGCATTTGCTATCGGACGTTATCCACGTTCTGAGAACTGCAACTATGTCCTCACCGTCGATCTCACGGCCAATGATCGTTTCGCCCTTCTCGACGGCGTTCTTCAGTTCAGCTCGCGTGATCGATTTGGAGACGGGTAGAGGGTCCGGCTCGGCGGCGAGTGTCGCGTTCACTTGCGAAAGACCGAGCGTCAACGCAAGGACGAATAGAGGCGCTGTAATCCGCAGTTCTTTGCAGTTGATCTCGACGCGACGACGTAACCTTAGTCCGCACATCCGAGTGGTGCCCCCTTAATCGCAGCAGAACTGTCAAGTAGATCGACGCTCGGTCCTATTCTTCGGCAATAGTGTACGAGGTCCCGTGATTGTCGAAACACCTCCACGCCTGACTGTCCTTGAACACGATTGCATCCGATCCGGTAGCTCGTGTTTCTCGCGTCTCGTTCGCTCGTGATCATTACGTGCAAGTCTTTGAAGCTGTCGGAGACAGGATGAAGGACGTTAGATAATGAAAGAAGAAGCCATCTTAAATAATCCGTCGACAGAGTATCGGGTAGATGCGCCTGCCAGCGAGGCTTCACCCAATGCAAAGCTAAAACCGCAGGGTGGCCTTCAGCGGACAGTGGTCCGAGATCGCCAGCAGCGGGTCCGGGTGGTTTTGGCTCGCTGGTCGCGTCCCACCCAATCGACCGATCGCCACCTTGGTGGCGGGGGCAGCAGCAGTCAGGCTGGTGCTGATAAGCATCTGGTCCAAGCCAATCGGATTGCGGCAACCCAGGCTGTCTGCGCGCCTCAGCGGCTTCAATGCGTCCTGGTCGAATAGTTCACGCTTCGATCGCTCGCAGATTTGTTTCGCAACAGCATTCACCGGACATTCGGGCTCGAGATGAGTAAGTGCGCTATCCGCCGGTGCCCCATCATTCACTTCGCCGTATAGGCTGCGCACGAGAACGCCCGCCGGTAGGGGCGAGACAGGGTCGCTGCCATCGGAGCGGATCGCAGATGGCATGATCTTGTTCTTCTCGTGAGAGAGGTGGCGATTGAAATCTCCCATGACGATGACCGAAATGCCGGAGGATCGCGCCTCGAGCCACGCTTCGAGAGGACTTATCTGTTGCTGCAAGATCGGGCATGCGTTGCCCCCGCCATCGAGCTTGCCGCGCTCTTCGAGCGGGCTGACACATGACGATTTGAGGTGCACGGTCAGGATCCTCAATGGCTTCCCATCTATCTGCAATGTCATCGACAATCCTGGTCGAATCTGATCGGTCGGACCGAGCAGCGGTAGCGATAGCGGCTTGTCGACCATGCAATCGGATGAAGTGCCCAGGGCCCGCTTCCAGGCGATCGCAAGCCGCTGGACCTTGAAGCCGTCGAACGAACAGATTTCGAAATCGGCGCCGTTGTTCGGCAGCACCTCTCTGACGGCAGTCTCGCCGCTCACTTCCTGAAAGGCCAGGATATCGGCATCCAAATTCGCCCCAATGAAGTCTCTGATCTGTTGCGCGCGCTTTTGATAGGCAACTTCGGTGACCGGGACTATCTTATGAAAATCGGTCTGAAACACATCGCAAGGTGGCTTTTGTGCGATGTCCCACTTTATCTTGGCATCGCGTCCCCATTTGAGCTCCCAACCAGGCTTGGTTGCTCCCGTTGTCGAAGGCTCGAAAAGACCGCTCGACTGGTTAAAGGCGAACGGCTGCCCGCAGTCCCTGATCCATGCCTGGGCTTCTGCCTGGCTTAGATGCCATCCGAGATTCCACGTCGCGACGGTGAGGTCTCGAGCGTGTGCACCATCTGTGAGTCCTACGAGTAAAGCTGCTGCTACAAAAATCGCTCTTTTGAGTATCATCATCTGCCCCATAATCGCTGCGGCGGGACGAATTACTTATGAACTGTGCTCTGACACAAGGCACACCTTCGTCGTTCTGTAGGTGGCTATTGTGCATTCATGCGCATCTACTAGGAAAAGCGGACTCCTCTAGCGTATTCGCGATTATCATGCACGATTAAGACGCTCGCGCAATACGTGCATTGAGTCTGTAGCGCGCGCTCATTTGTCGCCGCTCCAAGGCAGCATTGCCACCCGTATCCGAAAACCTGGTGCCGACCGGGTTGAAGCTTCTGGTCGTTTGGCTGCGCGAGCGGCCAATCGGTATCGCCATCCAGCCACCGCTAAAATCGACATTCTTTGGTTGGAGTCGATTCAGCCGGTCGTCCGTGGCTCCCGGTTCGAGCGGAAGCGCAAGCCGAAGCCGCGCCACGCGAAGGCCTCCTGAATCTTTACGTCACCAAATCAGCACCCCGGGGACTCCAAGACGTCAGCGATCCGCTTGTTTACCTTGTCGAAGATAGCCTGGTATTGCGCCCAGATCGCATCGCCGTCCGGGCGCTGCTTCGCGTATCTTGCACGACGAGAAGTGCCCGGTTTAGTTTCGTCCGGAACGGACCGAATCCCGCGGACTATTTGATCCCGAAGTGTCCTAGCGCCCAACGTCCAGTCGTGAGCTGCTAATGTGGGAACGCGATCGAGTTAGGCTCGCTTCGGCAGCAGTTCGGCTGTCCGGTCCGCGCCCGAATTCTCGCTTCTTTCAGCGAGTAGCGTACGGTTCGGACGGTGTCGAAAGAATAAGGCCCGCGTTCGCCTCTTCGATTTGTCAACCGAGCTTGACCGTGCACGCGATCTATGTACGATCGGCAATCAAAGATTGCAGATGAATTTTCGATCGGAATTTGTTGCTGAATAGGTATTGTCGCGGCACCCGGAGAGGGCGGCGCTTTCATGGCATCGCGAGCATTCGAGCGAATCGGCGGCTTGTTTCCCGCGCGATCTCTGATGGACCGCCGGATGCAGCATGCTGGGATTTGTGACCTTGGCGTGACGTCGGGACGTTCGGACATGTGGAGCGCGGCCGCGTCCCGATGTCCGCTCCACGTGCTTTCGAGGGGGATGGGCTGACTTATGGAAATAGATCAGGCGCGCTTCCGCAATGTCGTCGAGCAGACGCGCGAAGATCGCGATCGCGTGCGCAAGCTCGTAGAAGGCAAGCAGTGGCGCCAAGCCGAGCCGGACCGGACGCGCATGGCGATGTTCAGCTTGCGGACCGCACGACAAACCATGCCGCGAGGCGCTGAGGCTGTGCAGGGGCCCGACGACATGCAGGCTTCGTGGTTTCTGCCGGGTGGCGCGACGGCACGGCGGGCGATCGCATTCGTCGAAGCGACGGGCGGAGGCAAGTGGACGGCAGGCTCCGGCTTTCTGATAAGCCCGACGCTCTTCATGACGAACCAGCACGTGGTCCAGGACGAAGCGGCTGCGCTTTCGGCCCAAATCACTTTCGACCGGGAAATGGGAGAAGACGGTTCGATGCGGCCCACCACCGCCTTCCGTTTGGCGCCCGACCGTTTCGCCCTGTTCTCGCAACAGGAAGAATTGGACTACGCTCTCGTCGCGCTCGGGCAGAGAGTGGCCGGCGACGGCGATGCGCGCGATTTCCGATATTGTGTCCTGTCCGATCGGCCCGACAAGCATGCGATCGGCATGAACATGAATATCGTGCAGCATCCGAATGGTCTGCCGAAGATGATCGCCATTCGGAACAATATTTTGCAGTATCGAACCGATCGTACGCTTCTGTACGAGACGGACACGGATCACGGTTCGTCAGGCGCGGCGGTCTTCAACGATGCCTGGGAGCTCGTCGCGCTTCATCATTTCGGAGAGCCGTTCCTCGAACGTAAGGACGAGAACGGCAATCCCATTCCGACGAACGTTAATGAGGGGGTGCGGATCAGCGCCATCTATCGACATCTCTCGGAAAGGCTCGCGAGCCTCGACGGGGAGCGTCGCGACCTGCTGCGGGCCGCGCTCGATCTGTCGAAGACGGCTCTCGTGCAGACGGGCGGAAAGCGACTCTCGCCGCCCCATCCTTCTTCGGATGCACAAGAGAGTCTGGTGATCGGGGAGGAGGGCGTGATGGCCAGCGAAGCCGGTGGAAACGAGATCAAGGTGACTATTCCGATCGAGGTGAGCGTTCGGGTGGGGGGAAACTATGTCGCTGCCGCTCCAGTAGCGCCCGCGCCGCAGAAGACGCTCACGCGCGCGGCGGAGAAGATATCGGTCGACCAGGACTATTCCAACCGTGACGGCTACGACCCGCGGTTCGTGCACGGCGTGACGTTTCCGCTGCCCACGCCGGTCGGCAAGCTTTCGAAGCAGGTCGCTCCCCTGCGGGCTGGCGAACGGGACGCCGAGGCCGGTGAACTGAAGTACGAACACTTCAGCATCAAGATGAACAAGGCCAAGAAGATGGCTCTCTTCACGGCCACGAACATCGACGGCAAGAGTTTCCTGAACGTGGATCGCTCTACCGGCGAGGTTACCGATGGCGCCGAGGGAGAGACCTGGTACGGCGACCCCCGCATCAGCGCGAGTTTCTTCATCGACCAGACCTTCTATTCGGGGTGGTCCAATCTTTTCGACAGGGGCCATTTGACCCGCCGCATGGACCCGGACTGGGGAAGCAAGGAGCAGGCCGAACGCGCGAATGCCGACACCTATCATTTCACCAACTGCACCCCGCAGCACTTCCGCTTCAACGAGAGCACCAAATTCTGGCAGGGCGCCGAGCAATATGTCCTGGAAAACGGAGCCATTTCGGAAGAGACCGCGAACCGCATCTGCGTCTTCCAGGGACCGATTTTCGACGACAAGGTCGATCTTTGGGCTGACGACATCCAGATTCCATCCTCGTTCTTCAAGGTGATCGCCTGGAAGGGCAAGAACGGCGTGAAATCTGTTGGGCTCGTCGTCGATCAGCGTCAGTTGCTGTCCGAGCAGCGCAAGGGAGGAATTCCGCCGAAGCCGCCGGCTTTCGTCGACGTCTCGCAATGGCGGGTCGCCATCACCGAGATCGAACGCCGGACCGGCCTGGATTTCGGCGACCAAGTTAGGTCGGCCGATACGTTCGAGACCAAGGATCAGCCCGTCATAGGCGAGGCGCGGCCGGCGGTTCCTGTGAAATCCGCGTCGGATCTTCTGCCTCGGAACCTATGACGATGGCGACGCCTGACGCAGGTCTTGGAATACTGCTGACGTTAGTGCCGGCTGCCGCGCTTGGATTCTCGCTCTACCAGTATCGTATCAACAGCTTGAGCTCCGAACGCCAACGCATGCGCGAGCGCGCGATCAAGGCCGCGGACGAAATGGCCATCCTGCGCAGCGATGGCGACGTCTCGCTTGCATTAAAGCTGCTTGACTATGGAGATGTCTCAATTGAGGTGGTCGACAGGAGTTCCGGTAGCAAGACCCAGGTCAACGTGAACCGGCAGCAATTCGCGCAGGCTCTCGACTATCACGGCAAGCGCGAGAAAGCATCGGGTACGCAATCAACGGAAGACAAATTCGGGCCGTTCGAGATCAGAATTCGGGATATCGTCGATGCGCTCCTCGTCTATCTGGAACGCGTCGACGCGCTGATCGCCGCGGGCGTGATCGACAAAGCCGAATTTGGCGATCTGTTTTCCTATTGGCTCAAGCTGATGGCCGAGCAACCGCTTCCACAGGATTCCAAGCTCGATCATTTCGACGACGTGAGCCGCGCTGCGCTGTGGAACTACATACGCAAGTATGAATTCATCGGCGTCGTACGGCTGTTTCGCCGGTATGACCGTGCGGCGGTCATGAACGCGGCGTCCGAGGACGCGTTCAAGCCCAGGGCGGCGGCAGCTCTCCTCAAGCCCTGAGATCCTCCCGAGCCAAGCCCGGTCATGGTCATTGGTCGCTTTTCGGCGGCTTCTGCGATGCCTTCGCCACCAGATAGGTGGCATGGCTGAGACCGAGCAAGGCGGTGAAGGAATCGCTCACGTCCGGCATCGCCGGAAACAGCGGATTGCCGGTGTTCAGTGCCGACACGACCGACGCGGCGGGAATGTTCCGGACGCGCGCGAACAGCAGCCCGGCATAGGCGACGACCAAGATTGCCGTAATGATCAGATTTTGCACCCTGGAGATATCGATCTCGTTCGCGTTCCCGGCTTCTTCGCCCGTGAAAAAATCCATCACGGTGGCGTAGGCCGGCGAAGGATTCTTGACGAGCGGACTAGGTGCGATCATGCCACCAGTGAAGCGTTGGACGTCTCCTTCCCGGCGCAAGCCGCCCTCGGCGAGGCTCAATTGAGTGTCGCCTTCCTTGGCCTTCAATATCAGCTTCGACGCCATCGGCGAAACGAAGGAGATGCCGAGGGCAAGAAACAGCGTCTGGTTCATGGCGGGAAAAAGATCCTTGTCGCCCACGCCAAGAAAAGCCACGTTGAACAGCGAGAGGATGCCGTAGCCGCCGAGGATCGTGAGCGTCCATACGCTGACCTGCGCACGAGCGAGCGACATCCTGTTCTGTGCATTGATCCACAAACCCAGGACGTGGTTCTTCAATCCGAGACCCGCGGCCATCACCAGCAGCGTGATCGCAAGCATCATGCCGGCCATTTGCAGACCGAGCGATAGCTCTCCGGTGGAATTCGCCATGCCACGGAGATGGCTCCCGAATATTGAGGAGAGGATCCATTCGACTGTTCCACCAGCCGAATCCGCGGCGAGCAGCGCAAGCCGCCATGCGACCGCGCATTCCTTCTCCAGTGGCGGGATCGGCGCTCCGGCCGCCGGCGGCGCAGTAGGGGTGCATTTATTCGTCCGGATATCTTGAGACCATCCGTCGAACTTCTGACATGCGGCGGCGTTGGCCGCATTGGCTTCGCATATTTTCGATTTCTTGAGGTCCGCCGCAAACTTCTCACTGCCCGTCGTAATTTGCCCGCGCAGCAGGGCATGAGCCTCGGCCGCGGATCGTCCGGTCCACATCACCGTTCCCCCCACGTAGGTGAACAGCAGGATGGCCAGATAGAGCACGAGGAAGGGGGCACCAAGCAGGTTGGGCTTGCGTAGGACCGGCGCGCGGCCGTTGCCCGTCACGTCGGAGATGAAGCGCACTTCGCCCGCAGCAGGCTCGGTCGTCCGTTCGTACAGTCCGAACTTGCGCCCGCCGCCGTCTTTGCGCTGCGAGAAGATTGGCGCTTGCGGCGTATTGTCGATGATCCTGCGTTGCCATTCGGAAAAGCCGCCGGGCGGTAAAACCGGGCGTCCGGCCGCGTTCAACTCCAACAGCATGACGATGCCTGGAAGATCGCGGCCATTGTACTGGCCGTTGCTACCGGCCTCGGCCGCCGTCCGCATTCGATCGAATGCCTCACGGTCCGCCGACACGATTGACGGAACGAACCGTGATGGGAAAGCCGCGGCGCGCTCGTCAATGGGCGTGCGGTCCGCGATCCGTGCCACTGCGGCCTGCAGGCGCGTCAGCATCGGCGCTCCGTCTTCGGCCACGAGATCCCCGGTCTCCGCCCAATCGATCGCGAGGATTTCTGGACTGAGAGGCATGTCGACCCCCATGCAAAATTCGCATCGGCATTGCGCCGACGCAGATCATCAATTCTGCCGCCACCAGGGGCGAGGAATGAAAAAAGAACGCAGTTGTTGACTTGCAACGAAGATTACTGGAAGTTGATATCTCTTAAACTAGTCGTCAAGTGATTTTTCGGTTCATTTCGGGCGCGCCGCCTTGGTTGACCTAGTTGTTTTCAACGAAGCCAATTTGCGGCTCTGGTTCACTGCCGGACAGGCAGCGGACGGCCTCTTCGACGTCACAGCGCTGCATGCAAAGGCTTCACCCGACCAGTCGCTGGATCTGACCTTCGCGCAGAGCGTCAAGCTCGTGCTTCCGGAGCAGCTTTTCTCGACTGACGGCGACAACCGGACACTCAAGAGCGCTGCGGCGCTGAAGGCCGAAGCGCAACTGATCGCGGACGAAATGCAAGCGGCCGCGAGCGCAGCCTTGAAGGAAGAAAAGGCGCGCCGGCTCGAAAAGCTGCGCGAGTCCTTGTCAGTGGCGCGACAGATCGACATGGCGCTTGACGCCTCCGGCGATATCTTCGGGATTACCGGGATCGCCGGCGCCACCTCGCTCACCGCGAGAGCCTCGCTGGACCTGTCGCATCTCTTGCCGACCGACACCTTCGACGATCCGCCCTCACCACGCACACTCGCATTGAGTGTCGTGCTCGACGCCGATGCGCAAGCCAAGGTCGGGGCCCTGAACGCGGACGTGTCGGTGCACGTCGAAATTGCCCTCGATCTCGCCCTCGCAGAGTTTCACTGCGATTTCGGTCTCGATCTGCCGCGGTTGCCGCGCCTTCCGCCGTTGCGATTGAAGCTGCCTCACTTCACCTTGCCCAAGTGGCGCTTCGGAGCGATCGCGCTGCCCAGACTGAGGGCAGAGTGGCTGCGCTTCCTGCGGCTCGATCTCCACGTTCCGTTGGATGTCGAGATCTCAAACGACCCGCAGATGTCCATCGACGTCTCGCAGGGCAAGCTGACGATCGGTACGACGACGCCCGTCGACGGCCGTCTCACCTGCAAGGACGACGCGAATAACAACGTCGAGATCCTGGGCTTTACCGGAGTTGGGATCAGCGTCCCGTCCGGCGGAGCCATTTCGTTCACGGGCATCCTGCAGACGCCAAAACTCTCGCCACCGAAAGTGACGATCCCGCCGCGTGATATCGACGCGGCCTTCCTGCCGTTCACGATTCGGATTGCGGCCGCCACGGTAACAATCGGCGCAGGCGCGGCAGCGAGCTTCGATCTTGCCGCCGGTACAGGCGAACTCTCCGCCAAGAACGTGGTGGACTTTCCGCGGATCGAGCTGAGATCGAAGGCCGATCCGTCATTGACGATTGCGCTGGCCGCCACCTACGAGGTGGACCTGAGCACCCGGGGCGGCGAGCACGGCAAGCTCACGCGGCTCGAGATACTGACCCCTTATCCGCTGGCGCTGATCGCGCGGGCGGGCAAGGAGGTCATCGCGGGCATTCTGCGTCTGGCCTCGATGATCAAATTGCCGGACGCGCCCGATGGACCGGACTTTCCGCCGATGCCGAATCCGGCGCCACTGCTCGAGCATCTCGGCGCGTTCCTGCTGTCCTGCGTGCGATGGCTTGCCCGCCAGGCCGGCGGCGCAGCCAATGCGCTGTTTGGCCTCGTCGAGGCCGCGCTCGAGGCCGTCGGTCGAATGCTGGAGGCGGTTCGCCATGCGGCCAGCGAGGCTGTCAGCCATGTCGTTGTCGAAGTCCGGCTCGATGCGGACAGCCTGGCGCTGCGGCAGATCGTCATCACGCCGCTGCACCGCGACGGGGCGGCTACTGCGGCCAAGAAGGACATCGTTTTTGCCGGGTTCACCCTGACGCTTCCAGGCGATGCGCGCCCGTCGCTGGTCGTCGATCTGTCGGAGCCGCGCGCCGTGGTCGCGCTCGTCGTGACCCCGACATCGGACTGGGCAACGCTGTCGACTGATCTGTGGCTTAATCGAACGTCGGGCACCGAAGCCGTGCGCGACAAGGCCGACAAGGCACAGACGGACAAGGACAAGCGGCCTCTGCTTGCCGTCGACGTCAAGAATCCCAATCCCATCGCGCTGGTCGCGCTCGCCGGAGAGAAGCCGCGGTTCTTCCAGGAGCTTGTGGTCGACGGTCCGCTGGACGAAACCGAAGTTGTCAGCGGTAGACAGTACAGGATGATGCTGCTGAAGGGCCGTCCGCGCTTTTCGAGCATCAAATTTGCCGGCGCGCTCAATGTCTCCCTCAACACGGACAAGGTCGCGCGGCTATTGCCTTTCCTGTCCTCGCCGACCAAAGAGTCAGCCGGGGACGATTCCATCTTCAAGGGGTTGGGCCAGTTCATCCGGATCAAGCATGAGCAGAACGAGGCCACGATCGACGGGCGGGTCGCGAAGGTGCCGATTGATGTCCAGATTGTCGTCGGAGGCGACGACAAGAGCGGCATCGAAACCACTCTGCAGGTCGTCCTCGACATCGAAACGCTGGAATCCCGCATCGAAGGCGGCCGCACCATTACGATTCAGGGTACTGACGCGCCCCGCGATCTCCTCGGGCTGCAGCTCCAGATCAAATCTCTGGATCCGCAAGTCGGGCACAACCCATTTCCGCAGTTCGTTCTCGATTTTTCCGGCGGCGATGCGCGTATGGCACTCGCGCCGGACGCCATCGCGGAACTCTCCTATACCCGCGTCGCATCGCGGGGCCGGGGCATTCTGTTCAAGGTCGACCAGTTCGCAATCACGCGCGAGGGGATCGATCTCGACGCTACGGTCAACGCGGACGAGCCGGTGCAACTCGCCGGCGTCGATATGCCGTTTCGCTTCTCCAGGGGACAGCTGTCGATCAAGCGCGGCGAGGTGCAAAGCTTCTGCATCGATGGTGCGGGGCAACTTCCGCCGGCGTTGGTCGGTGAGGCCAATGCGAAGATATCCATCGCGATGGGACGTGACGGATCGGGCAGGCTTAGAGTCCAGGCGGCCGATGCGGAGCTCGAAAAGGCCGGCAGTCCGCTGGTTTGCAAGACGACCCGGTTCACGTTTTCGATCAGCAAGCTCGGACTTTCGTTCCACGATTTCGGACCCGACGGCACCCACTTCTTCTTCCTGCTGACCGGGACAGCGCGATTCACGCCGGGAAGCGGCGAGTTCTCATCGGGTCTTCTGAAATATCTGCCAGACCTGACGATCACTCTGGATAAGGCGCCGCTGGCCGGCGATCCGCGGATGTTGCTGCGCCGGATGTCATTCCAGGTGGCGGTCACGCCGCCGCGGCGGATCAAGTTCTTCGAATTATTTGACTTCGAATTGCGCGGGATCGGCTTTCATCCATCCAGCGATCTCTTCGGGGGCAAGCCGGCGCTTTCGATCTCGGGGCAGGTCAGCTTCATCGAAGCCGGCGACGCCATCAGCACGACGATCGACTTCCATCAGCTCTGGATCGCGCCGCCGAAGAACCGCGAGGCACTGCCGCAGGTTCGTTTCGATGGGCTGACGGTGGCGCTGGGCCTCGGCGGCGTCGGCTCGGTCGAGGGGACGGCGATCACGGTCGACGGCCAGATGCCGACCCTCTACAAGCCGGACATACTGCCGTCCGATGTGACCGCTCGCGGATTTTTGGCTTCCGGCCGGCTGAACATCACGGGCTGGGCACCGCTCTCCGCCGCCATGGGTTTTCTCGAGATGGAGAAGGCAGGCGGCGATCTACGCCACGCCTTCTTCCTTTACGGACAGCTCAATCGCCTGAGTGTGACGATCCCGACCCCGATCGGCTCGCTCTACCTGCGCGAAGCGGGCTTCGGCTTCGGATTCCGCTATACGCTCGCCGCGCTCGCGCAGGCCGATCAGGTCACCGATCCCAAGGCGCTGGTCAAGGTTCTCGACAGCGTCAGCCGATATCAGGGTGAACTTGCGAACGTCCGCGCATGGCAGCCGGAGCCTGACGGCGATCGCGTGACCCTGGCCATGCGCGCGATGTTCTCGATGTCGTCGCTGTCGAAGAGCGGACAACTCGACGAACGGGAAGAGAAGCTGCCGAATCCCGTATTGTTCGATGCCACGGTAGCGCTGCGTTCCGACCTCACTCTCCTGATGACGGCGCGCGCCTGGATTGCCGTGAACTACTGGACCTGGGATCACAGCATCTCCACGGCCCCTCTGCGCGATCATCCCAGTCTGCGCGGCTACATGTACGTCTCGGTCCCGCGCCAGGAATTTTTGGCGCGGCTCGTCGCCTCGCGCGACGGCATCATCGGCGACACACCGCCGCTGCATCCAGCCTTGAAGATGATGCTGCAGGCCGTGGACTGGTCCTCCACGCTGTTCATCCGGCCGGGCTTGTTCCATCAGGAATTCGGCTGGCCCTACGAACTCGGCTTTGCGCTGAAAGACGACAACGGGAATTTCGGGGTCGACTGCCGGGGCGGCATGATTCTGCGTATCGAGGACGGGGCCGTGCTGCAGGGTGTGGCGTTCCGTGCCTCCGGCTTTGCCCAGTTCGGAGGCTCGGTCGGCGGCGGCTCGCTCGGCGCTTCGGTCTATGCGCGAGCAGACTTTGCGATCGATGCGAAGTTCATCAGCTATATTTCGCTGAAGCGGATCGATGAAACGCTCTTCTACGGCTCGCTCGCCTTCAGCATCACTTTGCGCGTCAGCGTTCGGGTCTGGCTCGATCTCGGGTCCGGCCCTTTCCACATCCACCTCGAAGTTGGATTCAGTGCGTCCTTCTGTCTGACGGTGGCGTTGGAGCTTGCGGCCTCGCCGCAGGGGCTCGCGGGACGGGGGGCCGCGCATCTGTCGGTCTCGGCATTTGGCCGGTCGCTTGGGCTCGGCATCGGATTCGGCTTCAACGAGGGTATGCTGCAGGGCGCACGCGGCCGCGTCGACCGCTTCCTGTCGCTTGGTCTTGCATCCTCGGTGCCGGACCCAGCGGCCGGTTTGACACCGACGCCACCGCCTCTGGTCCAGGCACCGCAACAGGCCGCGGCGGATGCGGACCAGGCATCGCAAGATGCGATGCGGGCGCACGATACGCTCAACGACGGCCCGCAAGACGATTCGGGCCTGGTCGAGATCGGACAGTCGCGCTTCTGGGCGATGATCCGTCCGGCGGTGCTGGCCGATGGTTACGTGATGACCCTGATCCCCCGCGATCGGACACACCACGCCTCGGAAGGCTTGCCGACCCTCTCTGACGGCGACGGCGCAACCTATTTTGGCGACAGCGAGTTCTATGCCCCCGATCGCACGGTCTACGAGTTCGCGCTCGAATCGACCCGGGCCACGCTGTGGCACCTGATGCCAACGGCGGCGGCGCCCCTGGCAGCCGGGCCGACGAATATCAGAGCCGACTACGCCAGGGTCGTTGTGCAGGGAGACGATCCGACCAAGAGCGCTTCGCTTGCGGATATCGTGGCTCAATGCTTCGTCAGGGACAGGCTTGGAAATCTTCGCCAGCTCAAGTCGCCATTGCGCACCAACGCCGCCAAGCAGCGGCTGCCGCAGGATGCGGACAAAGCCAACGCCGAGTTGCGCAAGGCCGCCGAAAGGCTGGCCAGCGCACCCGACCGCGTGCAGGAGATGATCGCGGCCGAACAGAGGCGATCGAGCCTCGTCGCCGCGGTCAATGACAGCGTCGCCGACATCGCCGCCCGCATCGTCATCGTCAATGGCATTCCGACTGCGCCCCCGCCGCCAGAGTCAGTGCCTGGCCGCACGCCGGTGATCGACGCGCGCGATTTCGGCCTCACTTTCTTCGTGTCGCGGACGGACATCCATGAGCTCTTCGAACCCGAAGCGCAGCCGAATCCCGAGAAAGGATTCCTGCCGGGTCGTTCGAAATTCACGGTTAGATCGATGGATGCACCCGGCGTGGCCGGCGTCGCCTATCTTTTAAACCCGCCCGAGCGTTTCTTCGCCAACAAGTCGCCGGCACTCGCCGGAGCCAAGGTCGCAGCCGAGGCCGACGCGATTCGCCTCGACTGGGACCTCGAGCCCTGGCATGCGCGATCGCGCGGTGTCTACGATGATCCGGAATTTCATCTCGTGCACTATCGCGTCGCGCGCACGATTGTTGCGGATGGTGCCGTTCTTGCCAATTTCCCCGCCAGGCCCGTGACGGTGAAGGCGGCCGCGCCGCTGCATCTGATCGGGGATTCCTGGACCCCGATCCGTCCGGCCGCGCAGTACACGGACCGGCTGGACGACATGCCGGAAGCCAGCCGACGCGCGTTGCTCGGCTCGGGTGATAATCCGGCCGAAGATTGGACGAAATCCTTCGCCGCCGACAAGATCGTCCTCACCTATACGGTCGTGCCGGTCGATCTCGCCGGGACCGCAGGCACGACGCGAATACTTACCCTCGAGATCCGAAAGCCGGCAGCGCAGACGAAGCCGCTCGCCTCGGCCCAAATTGTCTTCACGTACCCGGCGTTGCCCGCGCTGGGCGAGAGCTCAATCAATCCATCGGTGCTGCTGTCGATCGTCGATCCGCAGCCAATCGTGTCCGACCCGACCTACACGCTCAGGCTGCGCCGCGAACGCGGCATCTTTGGCGGGCTCTATGGCGCAGATTCGGTGACCGAAGGCATGCAGCGCCCGCAACCGTCCAGCTTTGCGAAAAAATTCACCGACGACCAGGACTACGTGGTTACGCTGAAGGGATCACTCAAGGCGCTATCTGCCGGATCCGACCCGATCGAAATCCTGGATCGCGATCCGGGCGGAGGCCGTGCCTGGTATCAGCTGCGTGATAAGAAAGTCGCCGATCTGCAGGCGGAGCTGCTTAAAGGGGCGGCCGGCCGCGATCCGTATTCAAGGCGAATTGGCGTTCTTCGCGGCCGCTATGTCGAGGGGGTGAAATCCCCAGCCTGGTGCGTGGCCGATCTGGCGGTCTCGATCAAGGCCGCGCCCAAGCAGGGCCAATCTCAGGAATCGCCCGCTGCGCTCGTCTCGGTCGAAACCTTCGAGCATCCGGTGCGGATTTCGTTCGATGCCCTGCATTTCGACGACCTTAATGGCTTGGCGGGCCGTGTACGGATCCTGCACCCGACGTGCGGCGGCACGATCCAGGATTTGATCCAGGGTGACGGTGCCGCGTTGTTGCGCGACCAGAAGCGTCGGGTCGGCGCGCGCCTGATCTGGAACGCGCGGCCGTCCAGGGGAACAGGCAATGCCGGTCTGACCCAGGCATCGGAGCGGCCCGGCTTCGTCGGCGGCTTCGACGTCTTTTCGATCGATCGTACCTCGCTTCTCACCGCCGAGCGTTCCGCAGCGGAGGCGCGTCGCGTCGCTCGCGTCCAGGCGCTGCCGGCGCGCATGCGCGCAATCGATCCCGCGCAGATCGACGACTTCGGCGCGATCGAATCCTACTATCCCAGCCTGACTGCGCGGATGACGTTTCCAGGCGCCGACCAGCATGCGCAAAGAAGGTCCGCAGATGGTCTGCGGCCGTGGTTCTCTCCCGCCGAGAGCCTGTTGGCGTGGCCGAAATGGGGCGTCCGTCGTTCGCTGGGCCTGGATTTCGAGGAAGCCGACCTCACTCCGCTGTTCGCCAAGGGCACGCCGACCGCGTTCCGCTTCGAGCTCGATCGGCCCGACGGATTGCCTGCGCTGAAACTGATCGGCGACGCCGGTTTCGTGGGCGTGGTCAAACTGCAGGATGGAGACAAGCCGCAGTCAAGGTTGCGCCAGGCGTTACGTGCGCTGGTGTTCGATCGAGGTGGTTGTTCGGACGTGGACGAGCGAATCCGCACGGCTCGCGCGGCCACTCCCCTGCCGGACGCCGCACCCGACCCGCTCAAGTCGGTCAGGCTCAAAATTACCAGCTTCAGGGAGAATCGGGAGCAGGGCACAGCCTTTGTCCCGCTCGATCTGCTGCCTGTCGTTCATCCCGTCATCGCCGACGTGATCGACTGGATGCGATGGGCAGGCGACGCCGCGGGAGAGGTTCCTCATCGCCGCTTCACGCCGGTGATCGATGCCCCGCCGCAGACCAAGGCGAAGACGATCGGCGCCTTCCTCGACGAACGGCCGGAGCCACGCGATCCGTATGGCTGGGCGGTGCTGCGCACCTTCGGCCTCGCCACGGGCTTCAAGTTGTTTGACATGGAGCGTGCCGACTATTGCTCGCCGAAAGAGACGCTCACCAAGCTGAGGAAGGCGTTGGAGGCGATCCTGCCGCGCTATGAGGGTCTCTGGCTCGGTGCCCCCTTCGTCGACGTGCTGTCACGTCCTGACGGCCTGATCTGGCTCGAATCCTTCGACGGCAACACGCGCTCGAATGCACCGGAAGCCAGCACGATGCTGGAAGACGAAGCGCTCTCGCTGGTTCAGGTCGCGCTGCGGCCGGTGCCGGAGATCATGACGGGAGCTCCAGAGGACGTGCTGGCGGTGCGATACTTCCGTATCGCAGACAGCGCCGGTTCCACCATCTCGATTGACCTCGACCGCCTCGACGCGCCGGCGGCGATAATAACCAGATCGCCCAGCGTGCTGGTCGAGGTCATCGACTTGACCACGGGGCTCGCCGCTTCGCGTCCCACTGCGCTCGCACGGAAAAACGACTACGTCGCCCGCTACCTGCTCTCCCGCAACAAGCCTGCCGGCGCGAAACTGGCAATCAAGCAGCGCGGCCAATCAGCGGCCTTTGTGCGTGTCGTTGCCCTTCCGCCGGATGGCGCGCCGGTCGATCTGGAAGCGTTGCTGCGAAGCTGCATCGAGGTTACGAAGCCAGGGAGCGAGTCCGCCGCACCCAATGGAGTCGCGCCTGATCACGTGGTGGTTGCGATCGACCAGCCACGCGCCACGCGAAACGACGTCTTGGATCAGGAGCGCGAGCCGTTCGGCGCGTTCGATCCGCTTTCTGCCGGTTGCGTGAAGGCGCTGATCTTCGGGACTTCGCTCGAGGATATCGAAGCGAGACGTGACCCGCAGGACAATCCGCCGGCAGAGGATCAAGTCAAATATCCGCCTCATTCGGTGGCGGTGTGCTACTACAATGCTCTTGTTGCCGCGGCCAAGCCGCAATTCGCCGACGGCTGGCCCACACCGACGGCGGCGGCGACTGCGCAACTCAATTTTGCTGAGCGGGTGGTAACGCTCTCGCGGCGCTTCCTCGCACATGGTCCGGTTGGGCCGGCCCGCGTCGATGCGACGCCGTTCTCGCTGACGTCGCTGCTGCGCGTCGATCCCTGGCGCGTGGCACCCACGCCGGACGGACAGATGGAGATCACGCTGCTGTTCGAGGACCGGTACGCGTTGCGGCAACGCTACGTGGTCCGGCCGTTCGGGCGCTACGAGAATCTCGACGCGGCGCTGGCGCAGCCCGCAGAAGGCGTGGCCAAGGCCTTTGGCCGCCAGCCTGTGCTTACCGACATCGCCGACAATGATGCGGCATTTTCCGCGCGCTCGCTCGATATCGTCGTGCCGCGCACCCATCCCATCGACCCGCCTGTCATCCTGTCGACAGGACGGCTCGATTCTTGGGCCAACCCCGACGAAGTCGGATCCGGCGCCGTCGCTCCGATCAGGAAGCTCGGCGCAGTCCAGGAGATCGTCCTGTCGCGTCATCCCGAGGAGATCCTCAGCGAGGCAAATTTCGACGTCGCCGATCGGCTGTCCTTTGCGCATGTCGGGGTGGGGTTCCTGCGGGGGTTCGCGTCTGTCGCCTGGGGGACATTGTTCGCGCGCGACGCCGTCGACCTCGAGGAAGGATTTGGAGACGGCATGATCGGGAGCGTGCCGGCGCTGAGCTTCGAGGCGGATTCCTTCAGCAAGGATGCGGCCGTGGGCGAGAGCCAGACGCATTTCTCGCTCGCCGAACGCATTCCCGATGGATGGCGGGGATTGACGGCGCTGCGGATTCGACAGACCCCGCATGCCATCAGCCTGCACGCAGTCGCCTATGCGGCAGCGGGCGTCGTGGTGTCGTCCCCGGTCGCGGCGCCGGTGGCCCAATCGCGCTACACGCTCGCGTTTCCGTGGGGACGGGGAGCGCCACTTCCGCTCGACGAGCCGGCCTGGTCGGTGAACGACGCCAGAATGATCGAACTCGTCATTCCATTGGTGCGCTATCTGGACGGCATGTTCCCCGAGGATCGGCGCGATTGGTTCGGCAACGGCGATCCTCCCAGGCTGTTCAAGCTTCCGGACTACGACGTTAGCTTCGCGCTCGAACTTGCGCGCGCGATCTCCGCTCAGGGCGCCGGATCGATTCCCTCCGCGCCCAGGAGTGTTGCAACCGAGATCGAGCTGGCGCCCAAGCTTATCGATCGGGCAACCGATCCATCTTACGCTGCAAGGGCCAAAGGCTCGCGCTTCCAGGTGGAAAAGAGCAAGGTTGAGCTCGATCCCAGCGCGAAGGGCTGGACCCTGAAGCTAGAAATCGCGCGACAGCCGCTTGCGCCAGTCAAGCCGCCGTCCGGTCTGCTCTCACCCGGTGACTATGATGGTCTGAAGGAGCTGGAAATTGCGGCGTTGAAATGGGCGGCCTGGAAACCGCTCGCGCCGATGTCGTTGGCCAACGTCACGATCAGGCGGCCCGATGACGTGCCGGCCCCGGGACAGATCGACTGGGCACCCTTCAGAACCGAGACCGGCGCCGCGGCTGACTTCTACCTGGCCTATACGGGCTCGCCCGAGGCGCAAACGCTTGCGGCCGACCTGCAGCGGTTCCGCAACGTCGCCTCGCTGAGCGACTGGCTCGCACTCGAGCCCAATTCGAACGAACACTCGTCAGCAGTGCCGGCACTGCCCTATGGCCTGCCGTGCCCCGGCGGGACCTTGCTGCCAGCCGCGACGTTCCTGAGGATCAAGCTCGATGAAACGAAGCGGACACCGCCGCCGGTCCCTGTCGATACCGATGGCGCATCACGCGGCAATCGCAGCGTGCTTGGTCAGGATCCCGCCGGTAGCATCTACCGCAAGGCATTGCGCCGCCTCGATATGGGCGCGCGCGCTGCGATCGAAGCGCAGCCGAGCGCAAGCACCCATTACGCGGCTTTGTCATTTGCCCTGCCGAACTACGACAGCCCCGCAGAGATGGCCCAGGCGGCACTAAGTCGGATCGTAGCCATGTCGTTCTGTGAGCCAAGGAGTTGCCAGACATATTTGTCTTCCTAAGACCGCTTGGCCTCCGACTTGTGAGCCAAGGAGTTGCCAGACATATTTGTCTTCCTAAGACCGCTTGGCCTCCGACTTGCTCGAGGCGAAGAGTGGAGCAAACGGACGGCTGCGAAAAGGAGTAGGCGACGCCACTGCCGTACTCGCCTCCCTGGCCGACCGCGGCAAGGCCGATGTTCGGCTGACCTTGCCGCACCGCCTGACCGCGGACCCATCGATTGCAACCGAGTTGCAGGCCTTCCGAAGCAGCGTCGGTGATGGCGGGGAGCCACGCCAAAGAGCGGCCGGACTCGTGCTGCACGAACCACCGAGCCAGACGGAGCTGGCCGCGATACGACGCGCGTGCGACGATCTGGCGGCGGCGAAGCCTGCGTTGCGGCGCGCCGTCGAAAGGCTTCGCCTCGAGATCGAGGCGCGTGCACACGAGCAGCTCTTCGGTCCCGACCGCGAGTTGCAGTGGAGCGCGTTCCATGGCTTTGCCGATCCCGTGCATCAGATCCTGGCGAGGAAGTCATGAGCGGCAACAACGGCCTGCGTGTGATCCGGCTCCATGGTCCCGCCGTCAAGGGGCAGCCCAGCCTGTGGAGCGGTGACTTCGATCTATCGGTGGTCCCGGAGAGCGTCCTGCTGGGCGACGGACTGGTCCGGCATTTTTCGCTGCGTCTGCAGACTATGGCGGCCGCACGCAGCAGGCTGGCCTGGTCCGGACACTTCGATGCGCCGTTCCACGAGCCCGGCCTGTTCGATGCCACCCTGTCGCTCGATCGAGACGGCGGGCACGGTGAGGGCGTGGTGAACGTTCTCGACGCGACCGAAAAGTTCAAAACCGACCCCGTCGCCACCCGAATTCGTCCGCTGGACGATGGCGCCTGGCCCGACAAGCAGACGGAGCAGATCGAGGCGCCCGATATGCGCCTTGTCGCTGGCGAGGTCTCGCTGGCCCTGGCGCCGGGCGAGCGCAAGCTGTGCTCGCTGTTTGGCATGCGTCCCCTCGGCTGGATCGCCAACAGGCCCGAGCAGATCTTTGGACCGGGAATTTCGATCGGCATCTCTTCGAGACTTCGTGCAGAGGCGAAACTGGTGCCCGACGGCATCGTCTTCGACTTGAAGATACTCGATCCATTCCGTGGGATCGTCAGCGCCGCGGCCAAGCCGGACGACCCGCCGCATGAGCTTACCGTGCTGCTCTATCCCGCAGCGGATGAGACCAGGAACCCTCAGGGAACCGTGTTCCGTCTGCGTTTGCTGGAGGATCGATACGGAAGGTTTACCCGCTCGTTCGCGGCCTATCTGACGGCGCTTTCCGCCGCCAACGCGCCGCTGGCCATCGACATTGCATCCGGAGTTCCTCCGATCGAATGGCCAGTGACGCGGGCGAGCGATGGAAAGCTGAAGGCCGATTCGAGCGTCATGCTCATCAGGCGTGATGATGTCGGAGCGACACTGCTGACCGGCATTCCGCCACGCAGCCTGCAGCGAGGCGCGGCCGTCCTGATGCCGTATCGCACGAGACTCACCCGTCATCCCGACGGCAATTCCGTGAAGCTCGTGATCGACAGCGGATCTGTGCCGGGCGCGAACGTCACCCGTTGCGATATCGACTGGCAGAACGGGGCTCAGTACACGACCTTGAAGGGGCTCGGCATCGCGCCTCAGCCGACATCGACCCCCTCGGAGCTTCGGCCATTCGCAGCGGTCGCCGACACCGATGCCGTTCGCGAGCGACTGGTCGAGCGCTACATCGCCGGCAGACTGCGCGAGCCGGCTTCGCTCGATCCGGTCTATGCCTTCATTCCGCTCCAGCGCGGTCTGCTGCAGGCTCCGCTGCCGTGGCCATCCGAGCCGGCGCAGCCATCCGAGCCGGCGCAGCCCTTGGTGCCGGCGCCGCGCCGCGAAGCGATATCCGGCTTCATTCACGTGCGCAATGCGAACGGCTCCGCGCTGGTCGACATCACCTCAGCCGCTCACGTGAGCGTGACGGCGACGCTCAACCGGGCCGCACTCGCCTTTTCGATTGCCGTTTCCGATTTCCAGGGGACAGTGACCGGGCCGCTGCGGGTGGCCGAGACAATTCCCGTCGATGGTGAGGTTCTGCCCTCGCTCGCCAACGGACCGGCGGCGAGCAGCGCGATGGCGATCAAGGTCGGCCAGTCATCGGCCAACGGCTGGACCGTCGTGGTCGATCCGCTCGGAATGGCCGAGCCCGGTCTGCGGATCGCGGGGCTCACCGGCGACGCCAACGGCACATCGTTCGACGACGAGGGCAGGCCAATCGCCAAAGGCGCGGCGGCGATCTTCGTGGCATGGCTGGCGCATCGCGAACTCGCATTGGTCTCGGCAATGTCGATGACGCAGCTCGGTAGCGCTGCGCACAGGGTCTCCAGAACGCGCGACCTCGTTCCCCTGCAAATCGGTTTGGATCGCTCCAACAAGCCGCAGTACGACATCCACCTCGACCGGCTGGCGGAATCCTATTTGCCGCGTCTTGCCACCACGGGTCTCGGTTCGAACATGTATGGCTGGCCGCGTCCCGCACCAGACGAGCCGCTTGATGGCGAACTTGCGACCGATGAGCCAAGGAAATGGGCCCCCGGGGTACCACTGGTGCTGCTCACCCTGCCCGGGATTGAACTCGCTCCAAACCGGACCGGCAACGACGTCTTTGGATCTGTGTCCACCTCGCTGCGTTTCGATCTGCCCGTGCTTGGCGAACTGTTCGCCGATGCGGCGCTGAAACGTCCTGCCGTCTCGGATACGTCCGCCCTCGTCGCAGAGGCGGCGGCAGCTTCGACGCTCGAGCCTCAGCACGCCGACGAGAGGGCGGATCAAGCGCCCGCGCGCCCTGTGACCGCGATCGATCCGCAGGCGCTCGAAGCCGCCTGGAAAGAACAGGCCGACAAGCTGGCGCGGACGCGCACCGTGCTGGACCGCGCCACACCCTGGTCCGGCGCGACGGGGAGCGTCACGATCACCGGCCTTGTCGAACCCTACGGCTGGACGACCACATTCGGCTTCGACGTACGCGGGCACGCCACCCGCGATCTTCCCCTCGGTCTCTATACTCTCGGTGGCACGGCGTATTCCGGTAGCGCCGCATTGGCCGGATTGACCCAGAACTTCGCGATACGGGCCGGCCGGATAGCGCCCGATGATGCCTCGCATGACGTCGAGGTGGTCGGAATGGTGGCGAAAATGCGCGATGTCGGCGCTGCGCTGGTCGACATGCGCGGCCTCGGCCTCGCCAAGGCTGCGACCCGTAAAGGCGATCTAATGTGGCGCGAGGTGACGCTCGAGGGAACTGGCGGGGCCGCGCGGGCGCTGGCGAGCTTCCGCGCGCAATGTCCAGGAAATTTTGGATTGTCGTTCGAGGCGCGCGATCTGCCGATGCTCATGGCGCCTCCAGAGGCAAGCTTCAGCGCGGACCTGTCGCAGGCCGGCCATGATCCGGAGGGGCGCATTGGTGCCGACGGGCGGATGTTCATCCGGGCCAATCTTGCGGGCGCACCCGCCGAATGGCGGCTGTTTGAGACAGGCGCGGCGAGGCCGCGCTTCACGGTACCGCTTGGTCCTTTCCGCCTGCGCCCGCTTCGGCTGCTCGAGGTGACCATCTCTGCGTCCAACGGGCCGGTCTCGCTCAAGACCCTCAAGATTCTTGGCAGCGTCGAACTCGACACGATCGGTGGCGACGGCGATATGCCGTTCGACGACGATGCGCCCTATGCCAGCGGCAATCTCGTGGCGCTCAGGTTCGACGACCATGGCCTTGCCGGGATCGAACGCGTGACGATCGATCTGGATGGTCCGCGAATCCTGGTGGAGCAGACACCGGTCCGGATCGTCCTCACGGGCCGCGCGCTCGTCGCGCAAGGTGGCACGGCCCGGCAGCCGGTAGCGCTCGATTTCGTGCTTGGCGTGGCGGCCGGGGCGGTCACCTGCTCGGATGTCAATCTGAGAGTACGGTTGTTTGGACAGAACTACGAATTGCGCGATGGCCGGTTCGCGGTCGGCGCCTCGCCCGCGTTCCCGGTGACCTGGGCATTCCGGAACGAGCCGCAGCCGAACGCGCTCACCATCGACCGGATCATCTTGGGATTTGCCGCAGGTGAAGCTGTCATCGACATTGCAGCCGATATCCGGCTTGCGGCCGTCGAGGCTCGTGCCAAGGCAGGACCGGTGCTGTTGGCGCTCGCAATCTCTCTTTCGACGACGCCGCGGCCGCACCGGTGGTTCGACACCGATCTGACGGCCGATCAGCGCGTGGCGATCAACCATGACCTGGGCATGGTTTCGCTGAACGAGGCCACATGGCAATGCCCGGCGATCAACGTGCTGCGGGGGCTGACATTGCGCAGCAGCGCGGGCGCGAACGTGCCCGTCACTGGAACGGTGGCGCTTGCCGTCGCGGTTCGCGACGAAGATCGCCTCTCGGTGACGTCCAACCAGGGCTTTGCATGTCCGATCGCCGCGGGTGTGACCGTGTTCGAGACCGGTGATGCATCCGCAGGATCGCTGCGCCAGACGATGCTCCTCAAATGGGATGCCGCCATCAAGAAGCTGGTTTGCGAGGCGCGTACGCGCATAAGCCTGCCGCGGATGGATCGCCAGAGCACGATCGGCTGGCCCGTCGGCCTGCAGCGCGAGGAGCCGGCGACGGCACGTCCCCTGATCTGGACCTTCAAGATCGCTCCGGAGATCAAGTCCTGGACGCACAAGCTCGATGTCACTCTCACCGACGCAGAACTGCCGGCCTCCATCCTTGGACGCGACAGAAGCGATCCCAAATCTCCGCTGTTCCTTCGCCACGCCTGGCGGGTGCGCGCGGCAAGCGTGCATTCGTTCGTCGAGGGCGGCGCGACGAAGTGGCAGTTTCAAAGCCTCGATGAGGTAGCGTTCTTCGACCTGCGCCAGTTGGTCGTTCAGGCGCGGCGCGACGCCGACCGACCTTTGCCCGATTACGAGGTCGACGAGCCCTCCTATGCGTTCGCGCCGCGGTACCGGAACGAGGCAAAACTGCGGAACAACATCGCGGCCGCCGGTATCGTACGGCGGGGAATGGCGCGCGCGGGATTTCCGACCCGGGCCATTCAGGCAACGCTCGCGGACCTCGATCCCACCGCCGCTTCGGAACTGGTCATGACCGGGGCAACATTGGTGGACGTCTCGTTACAGGCCGGACAGGGCGTCGCACTGCCGCTGCCGTGGATCGTCGTCGAAGGATCGGTTCCCGCGCTGAACATTGCCCAGCGCCCGCAGGCTGGAGCTTCGATCTCCTGTCGGGTCTCGGCGCAGGACGCCGATCCCGCCAGAACCTATATCGCGGGCGCGGGCGAAATCTTCCCCGCCGCCGGCCGCTCGGTGATCGAAATCGCTGCGATGCTCGCGGAAAGGGCCGGAGCCGCTCCCTTGCCCTTCATCGTGGCCGACCAAGCGTTTTCGACGGATGGGGAAGACATGCCGGCCAGCATAGCGGGCCATCCGCATGCTCCCGCCGATCGCTACGATCGTCCGGTGTTCTGGCGCGCCGCTACCGCCATCGATTGGATCGCCAAGCGCCTGGTGGAGAATCGCAACCAGGAGCTTCAGGCGACCACAGTTCTGGGCAGCCCCGGCCATGTCAGTCTCGGCATGCGCCTGCGTGTCGGGCAGGGACCTGCGCTGCAGCGGCCTGCCTCATCCGATCGGCAACTCGTCGTGATCGGACGGGGCCCGCTGTTCCAGATGTCCGTGCCGGCAGCGGATATCAACCTATCGGCGGCACACACCGGCGACGTCGACCGTGTGATGGTTCACGCCTATTCAAGGACGCCGGCGCCGCTTGCCGTGGTCGCGGCCGACTATGCCGGCGTTGACGAAAAAAGCCCGCCATTGGCCAATGCGAGGATGCGCGTCGTTCCGATCAGCGCGTCCACGTCCGCGGCGGCCGCGTTGCGCAATCGCACGCAGTGGCTTTCCGCGTCTCCTTCACTCGGCTGGCCGCAAGCGCGCGACGCGATCGTTCTCGATCCATCGATCAAGCTTGGAGCCGAGCAGCCGATCCAGGACAAGGAGAAGGCCTGGAGCGGCCGGGCACGCGCTTTTGCAGTCGCGCGTCAGGCTACGAAAAGCAAAGAGGATCCGGTCTATCTCGCATTTGGCCGCAAGACGCTGTTCCGCCGACGCGACCAACGCAAGGACCCGACCCTGGCGCCACCCGATCTCGCCTTGTCATTGCTTCCGCCCCGCGCGCGTGCGCCGCGCCAGCAGGCGATCAACGGTGCGATCGTTCCGGGCGGCGATAGCACCTTGCACCTCTCGGCATATCTCCCGGGTGGCATCGAGATGATCACGACGGGTGCTCGGGCCGGTGTCGTCGGAATCGATCATCTCGGCCTGATCGTTCCGGGCGCCGATACTGCGTTCGACGAGGGCTTCGCGCGTTTTGGCCGCCCAGCGCATCGTGGCCCGTCCATCGTGCAGAATACCCGCAATCCCAGATCGTCGTTGCTGCCGCTGACGGGCACAGCCATCGAGTGGCGGCGCCGAACCTTCGTTGCGCAGAACTTCGTCGAGAATGGAGAACTGACGACGTTTCTCGCGACACCCGGCGCGATGGCGATGTTGCGCTATGCCAAAGACGACGCGTTGTACGGCGTGGCCCTGGTCATCGCGCAGAGCGAGGCCGAAATCGGCCCCGGCTGGGACGGGACGCTCGGATTGTTGGCAAGCGCGCCGAACGAGCCCAACATCGCCGACGTACTGGCGCAGCGTGGGTTCAGAGAAAAGATCCAGGCGGGCGATATCGGCACACGGATCGATGTCGTGGTCGGAACTCGCAGTTTCCCGTTTGCGCGGATCGTTCCCGACCAGCACATTATGGGCGAGTTCGTCCTCAAGCTCGCAGACGATCAGATCATTGCCGCGCAGACAGCATTGCGCGAGGCCGCACCGGATACGGCGGTACGATTATCCTTCAGGCTCTCGCCAGAAGATCCGTCTGCAACCTGGCCGGTGCAAGGTCATCAGCTGCAGGAGCAGATGCTCGTTGCAGGTAGCGGCGATGAGGACCGTCTAAGGCCCGTGGAAGCCCGCATAGTGACGTTGCCACTGTTGCTCGCCAACGGCGACGCCCCGCAGCTCAGTCTGCCGCTGCGCACGATCGCGTTCGGCGATCCCGCCTACGATCGCGAGCTCGCCTCGCCCACCAAATCCGATTCGATCCGGTCGAGCGCGAAGACGTGGATGCTGGCGACGGACCGGATGGAATACGACCTGGACTCCACCATCCATCTGGCCGCCGGCGTGATCATCGAAAAGCTCGGAGAGAGGACCAAGTTCGACGACAAGCATGCCGATCTAAAGATCTTCATTGCGGTCCAGCCGAAACTGACCCCGGGCCCTGCTGAACAGCCGCAGCGAGCGCTGCGGATCGAGGGGATCAAGGACCCGGCGAAGCTCGCCTCGAGCACGGCTGTCGCTTTCACCATTGCTTCGCTGCGTGAGGCCGGGGATAGTGAGGGGCGCAAGGCCGGTGACCCGGCCGCCCTGTCGCCAGGCGACCGGCTTGTCATCACCGTTGTGCCCGACGACGAGAACGTCGTTCCGTTGCGGGTCGAAGTGCTCCTGGTCGACACTCCGATATTCGCCGCTCCATCGAGCGTCTACGGTCTTGTATCCCTGGTTAGGCCGGATTTTCGCAACAGCTCGACCCCACCCGGCGAGTGGCTCGCGGAAACGTCGCTGTTTGCGACGGCGCCGATGCCTGACGTGATTGAATTTCCAAACCTGCTCAACGACCTTGCCCAGGGGCACGTGCGGCGCCGCGCCGTGTTCAATTGGAACTTGCTATCGGCCTCGCCCCTGGGTTGCGCGAGCCTGGCCAAGTTCGATCGAACGGGAGGGGCGCAGCTCCCCGACGATCTTGGCGGGTTCAAGCCAATCTGATTCCGATATTGCCCGTAAGCCGCTCAGCACATGGAGAGTCGAGATGAACCTGCAACTGACATTCGATGACGGTCCGCTTCCCGCGCAGACTGCATTGGTTCCGATCCTGGCCGAACTTGCGAAGCGCAAGGTCAAGGGCGGGTTTTTCGTGCTCGGAGAGGAAGTTGCGCAGAAACCGGACGCAGCCAAGAGCATCTTGGATGCCAAGCACGTCCTTGGAAATCATTCGTGGGATCACCTCAAGAACGGCACCGGCTCCTACAGCGACCAGCAGATCCTCAAGCAGTTCAAAGACACGCATCAACTTGTCCTCGACAAGGCCAATGTTGCCATGCAGCACTGGCGCGCGCCACGGAACGACGCCTTGGCGCGGCTTACAGGTATTCTGAGCGGTCCCGGCAAGCTCTATAGTTTGAGCCACTGCGACTTCAACGCGGACAGCAAGGACAGTCAGGGCGTAACGACGGCGGCGGGCATGCTGGCTGCCATCAAGGAAGACCTCAAGCACACGCCCTCAAGTCAGCCGCGGCTCCTATTTCATGTCGTCGAGACGACCGCCAGGGCGCTGCCTGACGTATTGGATGGGCTCGTTCAGGCAGGACATGGCTTCGTCGACTTTACGCAGAGCGTATGAAGTTGGACAGCCAGAACAAGCGCTTCATGTCTCCGAAAATCAAGCTGGTGCCCAAGGACGCGTAGCGGTTACCGTCTCTCACCGTGCGTTGCGGCGGGATGCGGCCGCATCGGAGCGGCCATCGTCCACGGAGCAGCCGTCGTCCGCGATGTGGAAGCGACTCGCCAAGTGCTGCAGTAATGACCAGCGTAGTCGACCTGCTGGCTCGGTCGCTGAACGTTTGGTAAACAAACTTTCTGCCCGCGTCTCTTTGCCACAACTCCGCATCCAATTCATCATCAAGGATTTGGCTTGAGACGGCAGACAGCGGCAGCCGAGTTTGTTGGAAGACGGAATTCACGAAGATCCCGCATCGATGGCTCAATTCATGCCATGGCTTACTCTCCAGCCGGGACAAGGGAGATTTCCAGCGGGTTGCAAACGACAAAGCACGCAGTTTGCGGCCGCCACCCTTCTTCACGGCGCCACGCGCCAGGCCGCCAACACGAGCCCCTTGATGCCGCATTGGGAAAGCCGAAAAAGCAAGTCAGTGATCAAAAAGAGGAACGAGAGTCAGAATCTTTAGTCATGACGTTATCGAAAAAGCAATCTCGTCAGGCTCTCCCAAGGCAAAACACGTCGGGCAAACATGGCTTCAGTCTGCGGCGTTTCACGATCATCCATTGTGATGATCGCAGCCGATATGATTCGGGGGTCCTCACCAGCAGCCTCATTGAGCCAAACAATCATTCTGCCGTTGTTTAGATGTTGATAGACAAAGCGGGCATCGTCGTTGGCGATGTTTCGATCGTAATAGCCCGGCGTCAGATATTCCTCGAGCCAGCTCAGCCATTGGGCCTTGAATCCCGCATGGGCCTCCGGCATTGGGAGTCGGTTGGACTGGGGCGTGGGGTTGCAGAGTCGATCGATGGCCGCGCGAAACTGCTGGATATTTAAGCTTTGACCGTTCGGCATCAGAGGTGCCTCACTCCACGTTGAGCTTTGAATAGCAGTTCACACGCCGCCGTGTCGTACCTAGATCATTGTATTGCCTCAATCATCATCTTCTCGCTTGCCAAGTGGGTGCTAACCCTCGTCAACGATTCACGCCAAGCACAGTCGAGCCCGACCTCAGTCGTGTGGTAGATCACCGTTTGTCAGTTCTTCCAAAGGGGATAGAAAGTCCCGAGCACGGATATGACGAAGGCGATACAAAGCAATACCTGGATCGTGGTAATCGTAGAGACATGAAATCTTCCGCCCTTGGTCGTCACCTTCAATTCGCCATCGAGCTTGTTCAAGTTGCTGATGTAGCCGTTGAAAGCTTTCCGGAAGCGAGACATCACGTTTACAAAGCAGATTGCCGCGATCACGGTGAACGCGAAGACCGCACTCGCTATAAGCGGCTTTTCGGCGATGTTCTGAACGGCGAAGTACCAAAGGCCGCCGATGACACCCGTGAAAAGAGGAGGAATCTTGTAGAGCGTATCATTCATGCCTCGAAAATGGCGTACTGCTCCTTGTAAATTTCGTTGGGCGTGATTCCGTAGCTTTGCGAAACGGGTTTGTTCTCGATCGATGTCGTCCCGGACATGGTACCCCTCACTGCAATTTTGGATTGCTTGGATTGTTGACTAGTCGCCCGTGAACAAGCCTGTAAGCGATTGAGCAGGAGTCTGTTTTTTGGATTTGAGGGCGTTTGAGATTGCAGGGATTTGAAGCTTGAGCGCCGCAAACCCTGCAAATTCGTTTTGCGGATTCCCCTTCGCTGTGAACCGTGCTTGTGTGGCGCATCGAGGGGACGATGCGGCCGAAGAAGCACAAGACGACGGGATCGAACGATCTGTTCCGGGCACGGCTGGACCAGATCATCAACATGAAGCACGAGCTGGTTCTGCTCGCCGGCAAGATCGACTGGGACTGGATCGACGGGGAGATCGCCCCGCTCTACAGCGAGAACGGCCGACCAGGAATCGAGACCCGCTTCATGATCGGACTGTTGTTGCTCAAGCACATTTACGGGCTGTCCGATGAGGGGGTGTGCGAGCGCTGGGTCCATGATCCGTACTTCCAGTTCTTCACCGGCGAAGAGTTCTTCCAGCACGCCTTCCCGCACGAGCGCTCGGACCTGAGCCACTGGCGCAAACGGCTCGGCGACAAGCTGGAGCGGTTGTTGGCCGAGAGCCTTCGGGTGGCGCACGAGGCCGGTGCGTTGCGCAGCCAGGACCTCAAGCGGGTCACTGTTGACACGACCGTGCAGCCGAAGGCGATCAGCTTCCCGACCGACGCCAAACTGCTGCATGCAGCGATCCGCGGGTTGAACCGCCTGGCGAGGAAGCACGGGGTCAGGCTGCGGCAATCCTATGCTCGCGTGGCCAAAAGCGCGGCGATGATGGCGGGCCGTTACGCTCATGCCAAACAATTCAACCGGCATCAGCGACAGCTGCGCATCCTGCGCAGCCGGCTGGGCAGGATCATCCGCGACATCCGCCGCAAGACCGAGGGCCAGCCCGCACTGGAGGAGGCATTCGCTCTCCCGCTTGGCCGGGCCACGCAGATCCGCTCGCAGCAGCAGCGCCAGCGCGGCTTCAAGCTTTATTCCTTCCACGCCCCGGAGGTCGAGTGCATCGGCAAGGGCAAGGCTGCCGCGCCTTACGAGTTCGGCGTAAAGGCCTCCGTCGTCACCAACAATCGCCGCGCTCCCGGTGGCCTGTTCGTGCTGCACGCCAGGTCGCTGCCCGATAACCCTTACGACGGTCACACGTTGCGGGACGTTATTGACCGCACCGAGACACTCACCGGCTGTGCGATCGAGCGGGCCTATGTCGACAAGGGCTACCGCGGTCACGATGCGCAGAATCCCCGCCGCGTCTTCATCTCCGGCCAGAAGCGCGGCGTCTTCGGCGTCATCAAGCGCGAGCTGCGCCGCCGCTCCGCCATCGAGCCCATCATCGGACATCTCAAAATCGAAGGACACCTCGGCCGGTGCTACCTCAAAGGCCGCGCCGGCGATGCCGCCAACGTCGTCCTCTCAGCCGTCGGCCACAATTTTCGCCGCATCCTCGCCTGGTTCAGACAACTTTTGCGTCTGCTGTTGGTCTCGCTCTGGCGCGCGCTCAACTGTCCAGCTCAGCTCAATTCGGTTTCTTAACGGTCGACTGACTAGTTTCCTTGATAGATGACCTGCCGTCATTCAATCTTGAAACTGGCGCAGGCTGGAGGCGACATCGCCGTAGCGCGCCGTTAGCGATGAGTTGTTTAGCGATCCGATCACAGTTCTTATTCGGTTCTCGAGCGACAATCGCTGCTGCCGTTTTAGCGTGTCGCTTTCGTAAAGCGATCGGTGCAGAAAGAGGAGCCGGCTTTCGTCCGAAAGGATTTGATCCCGTACCTGCTGATCGCGAAGATAGACAGTCGTGACGCGGTCGAAGAGCGAAAGGGGAGCCGAGAAATCGGGACCATAGTGAAAAGCTATGGATCGCTTTGCGAGGTTCAGCGTCACAATATCGGCATCCTCGACGTCGCCGACAAGAACGCTCGCACAGCCGATCAAACCTCGCAGGACTGCCGGCAGTTCGCCTATCTGTTTGGCACTAAAGTGATAGCGTCCGTCGCCATATCCATTGAGTAAGCCCGACTCGAGCGCGGAGCGGCATGCGGCCTCCACGACCCCATTGTCCCCAAGCGAAAACAAGAAGCGGTGCGCCTCCGATTTGGCTGTCGCGAAGCTGCCAAAGAGTAACTTCACATCCCTGCGCAGTGGGAGCGGAAGGGTCTTGAAGGCTCGTGAGCCGGAGAAAGCCCCGAGCGCGAAGTGGACAAGCAATTCGTCCCGTCTCCGACCTGCGCCGACTTCCAGAAGGCTTTGATCGAATATCGAGCGGCACCAGCCAAACGCACGCTCGATTGAGACGTTCGACTTAGCCAGGTCCGAGTAGAGTTCCGGTATCTCGTCGCGTTCCGGGATCCGCCCGATATGGACCGACCTGGCCCAAAGTTGCTCCAGGATTGGTCGTAGACGTTCGGATAGGGGCTCGATTGGCCGAGTGACGCGGCCTCGCGCGGCCGGCGCCAACCGGAGAGTAATCGGAGATGGCGTGCGGCTTCGCCGACTAAATAAGAACTCCTGTTCCGCGTCAGGTTCGCGGAAGACAAACACGATTCCAGGAGCAACGGCCACAGGCTCGACGCCGAGCGAATCTCGGACGAACGCGCGGAGTTCATAAGGACTGAAATACTTCTGGAATGTGCCGCGCGACGTGAGGAACCCATCGCCGAACGGCGTCAGCCCCTGCACCGAATAGTGGCCCTCGATCATGACCGCAACGGAGAGCACTTTCCTCGTGAGTTCCCAAGCTTTCTTCAACGTCAGGACGCGCTCTTCGATATCCTCTATGACGTTGAGCACGAAGCCTAAGTTGACGAGAGCCGCGGGTCGAATCTCTGCGTCTGGGCGGAAATGCGGATCCCAGCCACCGGCCTCGATGCCGCCATGCGCAAGCACCCGGAGATCATCTCCTTGGCCGCATCCAAAATCGAATACGTCAGGGAATGTCTCAAGAAAGCCGTGCCGAGCGAACATTTGCATCGGAGATGAAAGGCCATTGCGGGGTATTGCCGTCTTGTGACGGCTGACGTGGATCGCGCACGAGGGCGGCTTGTCCGTGACGGACGGAACGATCGCGTGATTTCGAATGACGATACCCGCCTCATCCAGGCGACGCTGCCAGGCAGTACGAAATCCGATCTTGTGATTATCGAAAAACAAGTTTCGTCGATCCAACTCGGCGGTCAGAGCAGCGTAAGTGGGGCGTCGGGGATGATTCGATGGAAGCAGAAGCTCTTTCCGATGCAGGATCGGCGGATTGGCTGATGAGGAATAATCTCGGATCTTGCTCGTGCGGGAAGCACGTTCTACGAGCGCTGAACGCAGCAGTGCCGGAAAATGCTCTTTTTCGAAATCCTCGTATTCGAGTAGGGCAATGCGACCTGGTTCGATCCGAGCCACATTCCAACGGAAATTGTCTACGGTCGCAGCCGCCTCTTCGACTGCGCCCCGCGTCGATGGATCGATCTCGATAAGCGCGTCACGGTGAACGTAGAGTGCGTCCCGGACGCGCTTGCCGACCTGGAAACCGCGCTCCGGCATGGTCCACTACTCGGCGGCGAAGGTCCTCATCTGCGCAACAAAACCCCTGTTGCGCCACGCCTCCTTGATCGTCGCGGCGAATGCTTCCGTGTCGATCTGCGAGAGGAAGGGTACCTGAACATACATGTTTTCGTTCAAACCTTGAAGCTTCGCGATCATATGACCTTGACCGAGGAGCCGCTCAGCACCTTTCTCGTTCATGGCGATTTCGGATGTCTTCTGATCGTCTAAGCGCAGGATCAATCGATTTCCGAGAGCGTTGCGTAGCTGCATGCTCATAACGGTTACATCCGGGCGCTGCGCCATCAGGACCAGGTGGATGCCTGCGGCTCGCCCCATGTTGCCGAGGCGGGCGGCGGTTGTCGTCACGTTGTCCCGATAGTGATCGTCCATCATCCAATCGGAGATCTCGTCGTGGAACACGAAGATGCGAGGCATCTGCTCGGACGGTCCGGCTACGCGATTGAACTCGACGATGTTTCTGCACTTCTTCGAGGTGATGCGCCGATAACGTTCTTCCATCTCAGTGACGAGAGATCCGAAAATGCGGGAAGCCTCGTCCATTTCAACGACGATGCGCTCTTGCAGATGCGGCAAATCCTCGGCCCACATGTAGTCGGCGCCCTGCTTGGGATCGATCAAGTAGAACCTGCATGATGCAGGCGAGTCGAAAGCGCAGAGGTCGAGGATCAGATTGGCGGCAAGAATGCCTTTTCCGCTGCCGGTGGATCCGGCGATAAGCGTGTGTGGTGCGACTTGCGGCTGGCCATTGAAGGGCGCCGTCACGGGCATGTAGAGCATCTCACCGTCGTCCTCCTTCTCACCTAGCAGGAACGCCAGGTTGCTATCCGGAGCTGTGGGCGAGACCGTTCGGCGGAGCCAGGCATCCGCGAGGTGCAGCACTCTTCTGGAGGGGCGACGGAAGGCGATGAGGATCGATCCAAGCTCGGCAGTGATCCGGATAATGTCGAGACCGTGAATGGTTTTGAGGTTGGTGCGTTGCTTCTCGAGCTTGTCGATCGTCAGCGACTTGCTTCCTTTGATCCGCAGCAGGCCAGCGTTGGGGGTTAACCATTGCTTTTGAATTTCTACTGCTGCTCCCTCAGCCTGGAGCGATTGACGGAAGTCACTTACCTGCTGATCGAGCCATTCTCTGGCTTGGGCATCTTGGCTAGATGTGTTTGTCGCAACCTTTAGCGCCAGGGCTTCGACCTCAGGCAGCCATCCAGGCCTGCCCGTTCGCTTCTCGTCCACCATCGGTTGGTCGGAGGATCGTTCCTCGCTCAAACTCGCCGCTGGCGGGGAGACGATCGTTGTGGGCGGCCTCTCCTCCTCTTGCAGGACGGGCAATGCAGGCGGGTTCTGCGCATCGCTGTCGGCGCGAGAAGCTATCTGTGCCGGGGAGGTATCATCGGCACGGCAAACCGGTGTATCCGCCACTGCTGCTGGTTTGGTGATCGGGGAGGCCGGATGATCGATTGCCGGAGGGGCAGATGCACTCGCGAGATCGAGCAGCATGCTCGTGATCTGAGGTTTTCCAAAAAGCCATTGCAGTAGCGGCCGGCGCTCGGCTGGTGGCCTCTCATCGTCAATTTCAAGCCGTTGGTCCGGAGTGATCAGACCGTCGTCGTGCTGGAAGATCATCGAGTGGCCCGACAGTTCGATTCGTAACCCCGCCGGGTTGCGAACCTCCTCGATCCAGCGCTCGAAGGGGAAGCCAGCGACATGCTCGAAGGGTGTGAAGTGCTCGACGAGCATGTCAGCGAGCCGATGTCGCCAGATCTCCGGGCTCATTACCTCGTCAATATCGACGAATTTGGTCCTCAAACTGTCATAGGTGCTGATCAATTGGCGCTTCGATTTCGTCATCGCTGGAGCGAACGCGGCGGTACCTACGTACTTTGACTCGATGACGAGCATCCTCACAAAGCGCTGACCGGCTTGCGACACGAAACTGACCGCCAAGATGTCGGAGCGTTCGTTATTGAGATCGAGCCAGCGCGCTATTTCATCGACGAAGAACCAGCAAGTTTTGCACTCGTCTTGGTCAAGCAGGAGTTCCACTTGTCGGCGCGCGAGCACCAAGCCGATCAATTCGAGGGCAGAATTGGGAAGCTGGACGGCCCGCATAACGATTTCGCCAGACAGATCGGCGGACTCGCGCTGAATTAAGCGGCCAATCGCCGTCCGTCCAGCTTGGTCCGTGCCAGGCAGGACAGGCTGAAGATGATCCTGAAGGAGCTTGGCAATCTCATCGACGCCGACGGTCGTCGACACGATTACGTTGTGATCCGAGCCAGGGGCCGTGAAGTAGCGGATTATGCGCCGCTCTTGCGTCTCGCTTTGTTGCAATAGACGCCGTGGCGCGCATAGCCCGAATCTATCCTCTGTTTGTTATTCTCTTTCTCGTTGAGCTCTTGACCGGACCGATGGTCTGGCCATGGCTTCTCGAAACTAAGGCGGCAGCCGAGGGATTTTCGTGGCACATTGTCCCGTTTCAACTCGGGATGATTCAAACCTGGTTCTTCGCAAATGTAGCCGGCGTTGCCCCCGTCTGGCAGTACGAAGAGATCGGCATCGTCTCCTGGTCAGTCAGCACCGAATGGTTCTTCTATCTGGTGTTTCCGCTCGTATGCCCGTTACTTGCGCGAGTCAGAACAGTTCCTGCGGCGATCTTATGCGCGATTGGCGCAGTCGCAATCGAGCTTGGCATCGACCTTGCGGTGCTCATGCTTCAGGACCGCATCAATCTGTTTGCGCTTCACGCCTATGGGACGGATGCGGCTCTGCCGAACTGGAAGAACACGCTCATCCTCTGGATCGTCTACTTTTCGCCGGTTTGCAGGGTATGGGAATTCGTCCTCGGCTGTTGTTTGGCGAAGCTCCATGAAGCGTGGCTGGCCCAGGATTTCAGACCATCTCGAGCTCTGCTCGATATCGCCGCAATCGTTGGTGTCGGCGCGATAGGCTGGGTGTTCTGGTTTACCGCCCACAAAGCGCCGTTTGGGGCGACCATGAGCCTGTTCGATATTGGGCGCAACAATATCGCTCTGGCGGCACCGATTGCGCTCATCCTTGTCGCGGCGGCTCAGCCCGTCAGCAGTGCAGGACGGCTGTTGTCGGCAAGGTGGCTCGTCTTCCTCGGAGAGGCCAGCTTTGCGCTTTATCTTGTACACATCATTATCTACCAGCGTTTTCCGGTGGTACGTTGGGAAACCGCAAGCCAACTGCTGGGCCATCTCGGCGCGCTCGCGCTTGCTTTCACTCTGGCCACCTGCGTCGCGATCCTGCTGCATTTTGGCCTGGAGGTGCCGGCCCGAAGGCGAATTCGCAGCTGCTATCAGGCGGCCTCGCCAGAACAGCGCAGGCGCCTGGTACGATTGGGAAGTGTTGGCCTTGCCACTCTCATCGGTGCGGCCGCAACGTATGCGCTGCGCGATGCGGCGGGGGACGTCGTCACGCAATCAGGGATTTCGGTCGTTTCTGCCACGTATGGCGGCAATTGCCGCTGGATCTCGGCGCGCGGCAACGCCACGGGTGCGGTTGCAGCAGCCTGTAACGGCAAGGACGCATGCACTTTCAGTGCAGGCACGGCGCGGATCGGTGATCCTGCTCCGGGCTGTGCGAAGGAGTTTACGGCCGCCTGGTTCTGCAAGGGCGACCGCACCATTCGCTCCAGCTCGGCTGCGGATGAGCGTGCCATGATCTCCGCTCTGCAACTCTCCTGTAACGCGGTCACGCGCGATGAATGAGTCGAAGGTTCAGACGTCATTCGGATTCCGAGCCTGAGGCGAACTGGCTTCAGCATTAGGTCTTGCTGCCGGCTGCGCAGAGCGTTCGGGCCGCGTAGGTTATACGACAAAGAGGTCGCGGACGTGACGGGTGCAGCGAACCGGCGTCTCTTTGTCCACCTTGATGGCTGCGAGACTCTTCGCTAGATCACAACGGTTCACTTATGGAGATGCCGCCGTGGCAATGGGTATTGTGAAGTGGTTCAATTCGACCAAAGGTTATGGCTTTATTCGGCCGGAGGACGGAAGTGCCGATGTCTTCGTGCACATCAGCGCCGTCGAAAAGGCCGGTTACACCACCCTCGAAGAGGGGGCCCGGGTAAGTTACCAGCTCAAGGCAGGCCGTTCGGGCAAAATGTCAGCCGAGGAACTAAGGGTTGGCTGATCCAGTTCGCCTCGGGAAAGCGTCTGCCTGCTAGGCGTATTCTCGTACCTGCGTCTGGTGATGTCTCGTCACCGGTGCGCCGGACGCTTGCCGTACGACTGTCGTTTCCAATCAAGGCTATGCCGCAATACTGCCTGAAGGCTTGATTCAAGCCGTCGATCGCCAATGCCGGAGCAGTTCCAGATTTTTTCCCTCCTCGTGCAGGTGTGAGCGTGGCGTGAAATCGTCGGTAGCCATGAATGGTCCGAACCGTACGCTCGTGCCCGACAGGTCGAGAGGTGCATGTATCGCCCGAAGTCACGATGCGCCGACCGGCGCTCACGATCTAAGAGCGATGCTGTAGCGTATGGAGCTCCCACAATGGAGTTCGTCCGTTATGGACAATGGGCGCGCGGCGCTCCGGCTGCGGGTCTGTCCTGCTACGCTGACGTACCGGCCCTCGATGAAAAGTCGTGCATTAGCTTGAGCGAGGGCGAGGTCAAATCCCAGGAGCTGGCCCCGCGGGATTAGCCAATATAGTTGAGGTTAACGGCGTCGTGCTGTTGACGATCCGCCCCTGACATTGATCCATTGCAGGGGAACTGCACACACACACAGCCATCGGAGACACGGCAAGTGTCCTTCCAGCTGACCGTCCTGAAAGTATTGGCCGGCCAGCCTGGCGGGCGAGCTTCTGTTGCCGAAGTCCGACGCGCCGTGGAGATCCTGATGAACAGCGGCCGCGACTGGACCGATCGCATGAAGCGGTTGGCCGAACATGCGCCGGACCTGAATATCTTTTCGGCGAAGTTTGTCTTTCGCGATGCGTTCGGCTGGGAAATTACGGAAGACGGCCGGCAATTCCTCTCTGCGCTCGAAAGGGCCGTCGCCGATCAAAGAGAGTCATCTCGATCAACGATCGACTCCTCGCGCAGCGAAGTCGCTGCGCAAGCGGTCACAGATGCGGCAAAATCACTTACTCCCCGCAGTCTTCGTCAGAGGCCGCGGCGACGCCGCAGGAAAGGTGGATTCAATCGACGTACAGCATGAAGCGGGAGCCCGACCAGGTGCGAGGCGCGCACAGCAGCTGACCTTGGCAGAAGTGCTATCGATCTCGCGCGGCATCGATCAAAACTGCGGAAAAATATCTTGCAGTGTAACCTGGGTCATATGCAGCCCCACTTCTTCACGGGCATTATCCGGAAGGCAGTTTCGGTGGGGTACTATGGACGACGAGTTTTGTAGAGAGAGGGCGCGAACCGTCCGGGAACTTGCTGAGCAAGCTGACCCGTTCATCAAAAAGCGCTTGTTGCAGTTGGCCGCCAATTACGAACGGCGCGTTGGTCAGCCAGAAAGAGCAGACCCAGATCGCGCTGACCTGCTGGTATGTAGGGCGCCCATCCACCCGTCGTGATTTCAGAGATGGCGCTTACCATTACAATCATTGGGCGGCGATGCGGGGCGTCATCGCTGCCAGCCTTTGCCGTTACGCCACTGGTGAAGGGGAATGCATCGGACCTTCACATCACGTTGCCGGATATTCTTAGCCCGGAAGAGAGCGTCGAAGTGGGTATTTCGGGATCGGGCTGAAATCGGGTCGTAAGCAAGCCTACGCGCAAATCGCGATCGAGGATTATGTCGAGGAACTCAAGGCCGGACAAATCCCCGAGATAACCGATATGGACGAGCTCCGCGCGAGCCACGAAATCCGCGTCATTGCTGATGGCGGAGGGGAAGAAGCAGAAGCGCAAGCTGTATGACTGCTTCGTCTACGAACTGACGTATACGCTGCCAGCAATGGCGCCTTCGAATTCGTCGTTGCCGACGCCGGGCGAGCGGTGCTTGCAAGCCTGCGGGAAAATTCGGAGTTTGCCGGCCTTGAAGACTCCGGCGCAGCATTGCGGGTCGCTGCATCCCACGGCGCGTCGCGGCTCGACCGCCGCACGGGCCGCGGCTACGGGATCGGTAAGTTGTTTCGCGCCCTGGCTCACGATGCCGCCGAGCTAGTTTCGCAGCGTCCCACGAACCATCACGTCGCTTCCCACATCCAGAGCGGCTTAACGCACAACTGCTGAAACGCCTTCGAGCCTAACGAATGAAGTTCGTACGTGGCCGGAGCAGCAAAGGCGGTCGGTGCACTGGGACGAGTCATAGGGTCAGGTGCTGGCCAGCTCAGGCATTTCGAACTGCTTCGCCATGGCGGACGTCTCAGCCCAGGCGTGGCCGGGGATACGTTTTACAAGCTTCGTAAAGACCGTAACGAACGCGGCGCGCTCGGCTTCGGCATCAAAATCCTCGGCGTCGTCCGCGGCAAGTAGCGGGCGCACGTCGGCCAAAAACGATGGATCTTCCAGCTTCGCCCACATGCGCTCCTCGGCCTCGGCGCGGGAAATGGCTTGGCCGGAAGCACCTAGATATTTGCCCAACAGCTCCACGATGCGTGCGGCGTCTAGTCCGTCGAGCAACGCAACAGCTTTGGCAAGGTCGACGAGGTCCCGGCCCTTGTCACGTTGGAGAAGCGCGCGGAGCTTCGTTGCCAGGATTTCCTCCCGGCTGAATGATGCAATGTCCGCCTTGTCATTGAACCAGGGATTCTTGACCTGGAACGGAAACGACTTTGCCCTGTCATAAGCAATGCGCTCTCGCGTGGCGATCTCGACTTTGACGCGGATCGGCTGAGAGGCTGACCGGAAATTGAAGTTGGGTGATTTCAGCAGGTTGTGATTCTTCGAGGTGTTCGAAGCCATCGGAGAAGCAGATGACCTGGACCGAAA
>NZ_JASAUT010000069.1:0-40057 GCF_029952935.1 Bradyrhizobium sp. Mp19
CGGCGTCAAGCGCCAAGGACCCAACGGCTTCCCGCCCACCCTCATCCTGACAGACTTCCAAGACACAGGGACCCATAGCCACCGCTTTGCGTGTGGGCCTCGCGGGGGCCACAGCGTCGCGCAACAACCTCACCCTGTGGTTATGGGTCCCGGGTCGCGCTGCGCTTGCCCGGGACGACGACGGAGAAAACTACCCCAGCGCCCTCAACTCGCGCCGCAGCACCTTGCCCGTCGCCGTCATCGGCAGGCTGTCGGCGAACTGCACGAAGCGCGGATATTCGTGGGCGGCGAGCTGGACCTTGACGAACTCCTGGATCTCGCGCGCCAAGGCATCGCCCGGCGCGTAGCCCGGCCGCAGCACGATCCAGGCCTTGATCGATTCGGTGCGGATCGGATCGGGGATGCCGACCACCGCCGACATCGCGACCGCCGGATGCTTCATCAGCGTGTGCTCGATCTCGGACGGGCCAACGCGATAGCCGGCCGTGGTGATGACGTCGTCCTCGCGGCTGACGTACCAGAAATAGCCGTGCTCATCCTGCACGCCGAGATCGCCGGTCAGCAGGAATTCGCCGGCATATTTCTTCGCGGTCGCTTCCGGATTGCGCCAGTACTCGATCATGGTGCAGGGGCACGGCTGGCGCACGCCGATGATGCCGCGCTGGCCCCGCGGCAGCTCCTCGCCCTTCTCGTTGACGATGCGGACGTCGAAGCCCGGCGTGGCGCGGCCCATCGAGCCGGGACGGATCGGAAACAGGTTGGAATTGCTGCCGATCACGAGATTGCATTCGGTCTGCCCGAACACCTCATGGGCATCGATGCCGAAGGTGTCGCGCACCCAATCCAGCAATTCGCCGCCGAGCGACTCGCCGCCGGTGAAGATGCTGCGCAGCCTGACGCCGGAATTCTTCACATCGGCCTGCCGCATCAGCTTCAGCGCGGTCGGCGGCAGGAACACGTTGCGGATGCCGAGCTCGGCCATCATCTGCATCGCCGCCTGCGGCTCGAACTTGCGGGCGCGGTGCCCGACCATCGGAATGCCGTGGTACCAGAACGCGAACAGGCCGTTGATCAGGCCGCCGATCCAGGCCCAGTCGGCCGGCGTCCACATCAGGTCGCCGGGCTTGGGGAGGAAGTTGTGGCACATCTCGACATTGGGCAGATGGCCGAGCACGACGCGATGCGCATGCAGCGCGCCCTTCGGGTTGCCCGTGGTGCCTGACGTGTAGATGATCAGCGCGGGATCGTCGGCCGAGGTGTCGACGGTCGCGAACTCAGGCGACGCCGACTTGATCGCGCTCCAGAACGGTTTCGTCCCCGCCGGCGTCTTTTCGCCGACGATATAGACGCTCTTCAACTCGGGCAGGCGATCGCGAATTTTCGTGATCTTCTCCCAACCTGCTTCATCGGTGATCACGGCCTTGGCCGCGGAGTTCGACAGGCGGAATTCGAGCGCGTCCTCGCCGAACAGCGCGAACAGCGGGATTGAGATCATCGCGGCGCGAAACGCCGCGAGATGCGCGACCGGCAGTTCGAGCGATTGCGACAAGAACACCGCGACAAGGTCGCCGCGCACCAGGCCGTCGGCGGTCAGCACATTGGCGAAGCGGCGCGAGGCGTCCGCCACCTCGTCAAACGAGGTTCGCGTGGTGCCGCCATCCTCGTCGACATAGACCAGCGCGAGCCGCCCGGTGCCGTCGGCATGGCGGTCGCAGCACGCGGTCGCCATGTTGAAGCGCGCGGGAACGTCCCAGCGGAAGTTGCGATAGAGCTCGTCGTAGGTTTTGGCTTCCTGAAGCATGGCCGCAGATTAGAGCCTTTTCCGTTCCGATGGAATCGGCACGGGCTCCAGATTCTCGTTTTGACGCGTTTTCTTCACGCCAACCGGTATCCACCTCGCTCGAAACGCTCTGGAGCCGTCAGAATACAAACCCTCCCGTCAGGCTGCCGCCCGCTCCATTGCGACCTCGGCCTTGAGGCTATCGAGGTCGCGATAGATCGATGCGACCGCGAGCAGGCGCCCGCCGCGCTTGTAGCGCAGCACGCAATCCCTGCCGACGATGCTGCCATCCACCGCGATCTCGTCCCACTGCTCGGCATGGCCGACATAGTTGATCGGCACGTCGTAATGCTGGCTCCAGAAGAACGGCACCGCGTCGAACGCCTCGCGCTGCCCGAGCATATTCCGCGCGGCGGTCTGGCCGTGGCGCTCCGCCACCACCCAGTGCTCGACCCGGATCGTCTCGCCGCTGTGCGGATCGGGCCAGCGCGCGATATCGCCGGCCGCGTAGACGCCGGAAGCGCTGGTCTCAAGATAGGCATCGACCTTCACGCCGCGATCGATCGCGAGCCCGGCCGCTTCCGCCAGCGCCAGCCGCGGCTTCACACCGACACCGACCACGACGAGATCGGCCTCGAGCACGGGCCCGCTTTTCAGGTGCGCACGCTTGCCCTCAATCGCGGTCACGGTGTCGCCGAGGTGGAATACGACGCCATGCTCTTCGTGCAGCGCGCGGACGAAATTGCCCATCTCGGGCCCGAGCACGCGCTCCATCGGCCGCTGTTCCAACCCGACCACGTGAACCTCGATCTGGCGCGCGCGCAACGACGCTGCCACCTCGAGGCCAATGAAGCTTGCACCGATCACGACCGCGCGGCGCGCTCCGCTGGCCGAGGCGATGATCGCCCGGCAATCGTCGACGGTGCGCAACACATGAACGTGGGGCTGGTCCGCGCCCGGGATCGGCAGCCGCACCGGCTCCGCGCCGGTCGCCAGCAGCAGCCGGTCATACGGAATCGTTTCGCCGCCGGCGAGCACGACATTGCGGCGGCCGGCGTCGATCGACTTGACCTCGGTCCTGAGTCTCAGATCGATCGCCGCGTCACGATAGAAATCGTCCGGCTTCAGCGGCAGCCAGTCTTCCGGCGCGCTGCCGGCGAGGAAATCCTTGGACAGGTTCGGCCGATCTACCGGCGGCGTGGCCTCGCCGCTCAGCATGATGATGCTGCCGCGATAGTCCTGCCGCCGCAGCATCTCGGCGGCGGCAAACCCTGCCCCGCCGCCGCCGACAATCACGATGCTGCCGGGCGCATCCACCGGACCCTTGACGCGGAATTTCGGCTGCGCGCGCTTCTCGCGCACGATGATGCGATCGCCCTCGCGCTCGACCTTCCAGACCGCGAGCGCGTTGAAGGCGGGCGCGGCGGTCGCTTCGCCGGTGCGAATATCGAAACAGGCATGATGCCAGGGGCAATGGACGGTCTCGCCCTCAAGAAGGCCTTCGGCGAGCGGGCCGTGGTAATGGCTGCAATGCGCGTCGATGGCGAAGATGTCCGCGCCCGAACGCACCAGCAGCACGTCCTCGTCGCCGACATGGCCGAGCAGCATCGCGCCCGGGAAGTCGGAGAGTGCCACGCCCTGTGTCAGATCCGGACCGGAAGGAGCTTGCTGATCGGCCATATCGTTCCTCCATTGCCCTGTGACGCTCTAAACCGCTATCCCGAGGAATTCCTGGCGGGTTAGCGCATTGTCGCGAAAGCAACCCAGCATGCGGCTGGTCACGAGATCGGTGTCCGGCTTGTGCACGCCACGGGTCGTCATGCAGTGATGCGACGCCTTGATGATGACGCCCACGCCCTGAGGCCTCAAGACGTCGTTGATGGTGTTGGCGATCTGCGCCGTCATCTTCTCCTGAATCTGCAAACGCCTGGCATAGATGTCGACCACCCGCGCGAGCTTGCTGATGCCGACCACGCGGCCGTTCGGGATGTAGGCAACCCAGGCCTGACCGATGATCGGCGCCATGTGATGCTCGCAATGGCTCTCGAAACGGATGCCCCGCAGGGCAATCATTTCGTCGTAGCCTTCGATCTCCTCGAAGGTCTTTTCCAGGATCTCCGCGGGACGCTGGTCGTAACCCGCAAAGAACTCCTCGAACGAACGCGTCACGCGCGCCGGAGTTTCAAGCAAACCATCCCGCTCGGGATCGTCACCGGTCCAGCGGATGATGGTGCGGACTGCGGCCTCGACTTCGGCCCGGGTCGGCTTGTCGGATTCGGTTTGAGCAGCTCTTGCACGATCCAGCGCATGCACAATCGGGTTCATCGGGGCCTTTCCTTTGCGGCGTCATCACGAGATCATGCCCGTCAGATGCTCCGTCAGCAGAAAGGTTCCCGCAATTCGGCCCGCGGCACATTGCGCCGCAAGCCACCCGGGACGAACGGCTAGCCCGTCAGCGCCGCCTTGACGAGGCCGCTGGCCTTGCCGAAATCCATCTGGCCGGCGTATTTCGCCTTCAGCGCGCCGATCACCTTGCCCATGTCCTTGATGCCGGCTGCGTTGGTCTCGGCGATGATCGCCGAGATCGCGGCCTTCACGTCGTCATCGGACATCTGCTTCGGCAGGTACGCCGAGATCACGGCGATCTCCTCGCGCTCCTGGGCCGCGAGCTCGGCGCGGCCGCCCTTGTCGTAGAGCTCGACCGACTCCTGGCGCTGCTTGATCATCTTCTGCAGCAGGCCGAGCAGGTCGGCATCGGAGAGTGGCGGCTTGCCCTGCCCGCGCGCGTCGATGTCGGCGTTCTTGATGGTCGAATTAACCATGCGCAGCGTGGAGAGCTTGCGCTCGTCCTTCGCCTTCATCGCTTCCTTGACCGCAGTATTGATGTCGTCGCGCAGCATTTCGTTGTCCTTGAACCAGCAATCCCCTCATCTAGGCAGTTTGCACCGGCAGAACAACCTAGTTCCTCAGCCATTCGACCAGCGCAGCGGCGCAGGCCTGCGGCTGTTCCAGTTGCGGCAAGTGACCGCAATTGGCCAGCACCACGAGCCTGGCACCGGGAATGCCGTTGGCCATCTCGTCCGACAGCGAATTCGGAACGGTGTTGTCGGTATCCGACGTCAGCACCAGTGTCGGGCACTTGATCCAGGCCATGCTCGGCCGCGAATCCGGCCGGCTGAGCACCGCGTTTTGCTGGCGGATGAAGGCCTCCGCGCCGACGTCCTCGCTCATGTCGTCGACAATCTGGCGCAAACTTGCATCGCCCTGCCGCGACGGGTGCACGAAGCCCGGATAGAGCTCGTCGACGACGCTACGATATTGGCCGCTTCTGGCACGCTCGATCATGCCGCGACGGCGTGCGGTCGCTTCCGGCGTGTCGGCCCGCGCCTGGGTGCTCATCAGCGCCAGCTTCGCAACCCGCTCCGGCGCCTGCCGCATGATCTCGAAGGCGATGTAGCCGCCCATCGAGTGCCCGGCGAGCGCAAAGCGCGGCGGCGCCTCGGCCAGGATCCGGCGGGCGATCGCCCCCATATTGTCGTCCCTGACATGGTTGGCGACCGTCACCGGCCCGCATCGCCACAGCGCCGGGATGACCGGGGCGAAAATCCGCGGCGAGCAGATGAGGCCCGGGACGAGCAGGATCGGCATCGTATTATCCATGCGGGAGCTCCGGACGGGTCATTTTCGGCAAGCAAACGGCCGTTACAAGGAACTTTAGATTAAAAGGCCGTTCCGGCCTGTCAAATCGGGCGGTATTGCCGTGTGAATCCGTGCCCTTTCGCTTTGACGCCGCAGGGTGCGGCGTCTATTTAAAGGGCTCATGACAACATCCGAAAACGCTCCCGCCTGGCCGGACCATAAACCGACCGCGCTCCTTGTGCTCGCCGATGGTACCGTGCTGGAAGGCTTCGGTCTCGGCGCGGAAGGCCACGCCGTCGGCGAGGTCTGCTTCAACACCGCGATGACCGGCTATGAGGAGATCCTCACCGATCCGTCCTATGCCGGCCAGATCATCACCTTCACCTTCCCGCATATCGGCAATGTCGGTACCAACGAGGAAGACATCGAGACGGTGAACATGGCGGCGACGCCCGGCGCGCGCGGCGTGATCCTGCGCTCGGCGATCACGGATCCCTCGAATTACCGCGCCACCCGCCATCTCGACCTGTGGTTGAAGGCGCGCGGCATCATCGGCCTCTCCGGCATCGACACCCGCGCGCTGACTGCGCTGATCCGCTCCAAGGGCATGCCCAATGCGGTGATCGCGCACGCCAGGAACGGCGAGTTCGACCTGCACGGACTGAAGGAAGAGGCCCGCGAATGGCCCGGCCTCGAGGGCATGGACCTGGTGCCGATGGTCACCTCCGGCCAGCGCTTCACCTGGGATGAGACGCCCTGGGTGTGGGGCAACGGTTTCGGCCAGCAGACTGCGCCGGAATTCAACGTGGTCGCGATCGACTACGGCATCAAGCGCAACATCCTGCGCCTGCTCGCCGGCGTCGGCGCCAAGGTGACCGTGGTGCCGGCGACGACCGCCGCCGAGGACATCCTGGCGATGAAGCCGGACGGCGTGTTCCTGTCGAACGGCCCCGGCGATCCCGCCGCGACCGGCAAATATGCCGTGCCCGTCATCCAGAAGGTGATCGCTTCGGGGACGCCGACCTTCGGCATCTGCCTCGGCCACCAGATGCTTGGCCTTGCCGTCGGGGCCAAGACCATGAAGATGCATCAGGGTCATCACGGCGCCAATCATCCGGTCAAGGACGAGACCACCGGCAAGGTCGAGATCACCTCGATGAACCACGGCTTTGCCGTGGACCAGGCGACGTTGCCGAAAGGCGCGACCCAGACCCATATCTCGCTGTTCGACGGCTCCAATTGCGGCATCGCGCTCGAGGGCAAGCCGGTGTTCTCGGTGCAGTATCACCCGGAAGCCTCGCCCGGCCCGCGCGACTCGCATTACCTGTTCCAGCGCTTTGCCGATTTGATGCGGAAGAACAAGCGCGCGGCTTAGCGATCGTCATTGCCGGGCTTGACCCGGCAATCCATCCCCTGAAGAAAGATGGATGCCCGGATCAAGTCCGGGCATGACAGCAGTTGTGCGCGGCTAGCACCGACAGCGACAATGCGTCTTCGCATCACATCACGGGAAATCTCGACATGACCGCCCCCGCCACCCCGAAGCCCGTCTACGGCGTCTCCTCGATGGCGGTGATGGCATCGATGCCGGCGCTCGACTTCGTGCGCGGCATCTTCGCCCGAACCCTGCCGGAGCCTCCGATCATGGAGAATGTCGAGCCGTTCGACTGCACCGCCGACGGCCATGTGGTGATCCACAGCATCCCGGGCCTGCGCCACTACAACCCGATCGGCTCGGTGCATGGCGGCTACGCCGCGATCCTGCTGGATTCCGCGATGGGGCTTGCGGTGCAGACCACGCTGCCGCAGGGCTTTGGTTACACCACGCTGGAGTTCAAGATCTCCTTCGTCCGCGGCATGAGCCAGGACACCGGCAAAATCCGCACCGAGGGCCACGTGCTCAACGCCGGGCGCCGTGTTGCGACCGCGGAAGCGCGGATTACCGACGACAAGGGCAAGCTGCTCGCGCATGCCACCACGACCTGCCTGGTGTTCGAGTTGCCCAAGAATAGCTGAAGGCAATCGCGTCTTGGCGCCAGATCTTGGCGCCACATCTTGGCGCATTGGAGCCATGACGAAGCGCGCTGGATCGCGGCCTGCGCTCTGTGATTGAGTTTCCCTGTCCGAGATCAGGCAAACATGATCCGGCCTGGAAAGGGAACGCCGATGATTTCAGCGCATTCAGACATGACCATCCGCGACATCCGCGTGACGATGCTGCGGCTGCCCTGGGCCGACGATCCCTGGCTGAAAGGCGCGGCGCTCGGCGCGACGCGCGACATTCTGATCTGCGACGTCGAGACGTCCGGCGGTGTCACCGGCATGGGCTATCTGTTCGTGTTCAAGCCGGCGATGAAGTCGATCGCGGCCTGTCTCGACGAGTGCATCATCCCGCGCGTCATCGGCAAGGACGCCACCGCGATCGAGGCGATCTGGCGCGATCTGTGGACGGCGACCATGACCTATGGCCGCGGCGGCATCGCCGCGATGGCGATGTCGGCGCTCGACATCGCGCTGTGGGACGCGGTAGGGAAACGCGCCGGCCTGCCGCTGCACCGGTTGTGGGGGCATTATCGCTCGGAAATCCCGATCTATGGTTCCGGTTGCTTCCGGGGCGCCGGCGGCGACGGGATGATCGAGAAGGCGCTGCATTTCGTGAAGCAGGGCTACAAGGCGATCAAGATGCAGGTCGCGCATGTTCACACGCCCGCGCAGGACCTCGACAATGTCCGCCGCATGCGCGAGGCGCTCGGGCCCGACATCGACATCATGATCGACGTCAACATGGGCTGGAGCGCCGATGTCGCCATCGAGATGGGACGCAAGTTCGAGAAGTACGATATCTACTGGCTCGAGGAGCCGGTGCCTGCCGATGACTTCGCCGGCTACCAGCGCATCGCGGCGGCGCTGGACATGCGCGTCGTCGGCGGCGAGACGCATTTCACGCGCTACGATCTGCGGCCGTTCTTTCTCAATCCCTGCCTGCCGATCCTGCAACCCGACCCGATGCGCGGCGGCATGACCGACCTGCGCAAGATCGCGGCGCTTGCGGACACGTTCGGCATCACCATCGCGCCGCACCTGTTTCCCGAACTCAATGTGCACCTCTTGGCTTCGATTCCGAACGGCATCTGGTGCGAGAACATGGCGCTGATCGACGATCTCTGGGTCGACCCGCCCGAGATCGCCAACGGCATGATCACCGCGCCGGAGCGGCCCGGGCACGGGCTCAGGTTCAAGGAAGACGTGTTGAAGTTCAAGATCTAGCTGGAACGGTTTGCGGACCGCCGGTTTGTTGGTCTGGAGACCACGGCACCTCGCAACGCTGGAGAGCCACCATGTCGGTCGTCCGTGCCGATATCGAGCCCCTGACCATCGTCTTCCAGGACGACGGTCTGGTGCCGAACAACCCGATGCCGTTCCTGGTCTACAAGGCCGCCGTCGACGTCAGCAAGAATCCCGAGGCCAGCATCGAGCAGCTGTTCGGCAAGAACGGCTGGGGCGCGATGTGGCGCAACGGCGTCTACGACTTCGCGCATTACCACGCCACCGTGCACGAGGTGCTGGGCGTCGCCCGCGGCCGCGCGCGCGTGCAGTTCGGCGGCGACCACGGGCGGGCGCTGGAGATCGCAGCAGGCGACGTTGCGATCCTGCCCGCCGGCACCGGGCATCAATGCCTGTCGGCGAGTGACGATTTCTGCGTCATCGGCGCCTATCCGCCGGGCCCGCCGATGGATCTGCAGCGGCCGACGCCCGAGAACCGCGCCAGGGCGCTGAAGACGATCCCGCTGGTCGCGCCCCCCGCGACCGATCCGGTGATCGGCAAGGACGGGCCGCTGGTGCGGCTGTGGAAGCGCTAGGATTCAAGATTGTCGAACGGGCTGTGCTTCGTTCTCCCCCTTGGGGAAGGTGACGGGATACAGGCAACCTAAATTGATTATCGGAATTACGTAGCCCAATCGTTATGCGTGCGGCTCTTTTTGCGCGCTCAACGGATTCCCTAAACTATGCGGGCAGAGAATGCCCGTGGGGCCGCTGACGATTCGGCCTGTCGCCATATTGAGCGCTACTCGCTCCCGCTTCCTGCCCGTGCTAGAGTGCCACGCGTGGAGGTAGTGCAGCCCTTTTCAACGTTAAGCCTGCCGGCATCACTTTTCAAAGAACCTTGATTTAAGTCAGCATCGCTGCGGCGATTTATGCCGCCAATGACACCTTAAGGCACGCGATTCATCTGCGGGAGTGACAGAGCTCCCGCGTCCGCTGCTGCTTTTTTGCATGAGCAATGGAGGTCATACACATCACCTGACGGCATCAGATGCTCCGCGCTTCCCAAGCAACCGCAACACATATCAGAAGAGGAGAATTCGACATGTTTCGAGGAATTCTGACGCTGACATTGTCTCTATGCATCGGCGCGGCTGCCGCGCCTGCAGCGCTGGCTCAGACGGCCCCGGCAATCAACGAGCAGGAGGCGCACGCGATCGCGGTGGACGCCTATATTTACTTCTACCCGCTCCTGACGATGGACATCACGCGAAAGCAGTTCACCAACGTCGAGCCCGGCAAAGAGAACTTCAAGGGCCCGATGAACACCTTCGTCAACATCCCCGAATACCCACCGGCGAATTTCAAGGGCGTGGTGCGGTCCAACTTCGATACGCTCTATTCCGTTTCATGGCTGGACATGACCAAGGAGCCGGTTGTCGTCTCCGTTCCCGATACCGATGGACGCTTCTATTTGCTGCCCATGCTGGACATGTGGTCGGATGTGTTTGCCTCGCCCGGCTGGCGCACCACGGGTACCAAAGCGGGGACCTTTCTGGTGACGGCCCCGGGATGGCGGCCTGATCTGCGCGACAGGTTTGCGGAGGAGTTCAAGCTTCCGAAGGATACCCAGCGCATCGACGCGCCGACGCCTTACGTCTGGGTCATCGGCCGCACCAAGACGGACGGCCCGCCGGACTATGATGCGGTCCACAAGATCCAGGCCGGCTACAAGGTCACGCTGCTGTCCGAGTTCGGCAAGACGCCGAAGCCGACCGAGGTCAGGATCGATCCCGGCATCGACATGAAGACGGCGCCGAAGGTGCAGGTCGATACCATGTCGGCCGGTGTCTACTTTGCGCAAGCCGCAGAGCTACTCAAGCTTCACCCGCCGCACATCACCGATGAGCCGATCATCGCGCAGATGAAGAAGATAGGCATCGAGCCTGGCAAGAGCTTTGAAATCAGCAAGCTCGACCCGGTCCTGCAACGGGCACTGGAGACAGCGCCGCAGGACGGGCAGAAGCTGATGGCGTGGAAGGTGCCGACGCTGGCGCGCGTTGTGAATGGCTGGTCGATGAACACCGACACGATGGGCGTTTACGGCAACTACTATTTGAAGCGTGCTATTGTCGCGCAGGTCGGGCTTGGCGCCAACCTGCCGGAGGACGCCATTTATCCGCTCAATCTCGCCGACAGTACCGGCAAACCGCTCGACGGCGCTAACAAGTATACGATCACGTTCGACAAGGGCGCCACCCCACCGGTTAATGCTTTCTGGTCGATCACGCTCTACGACCAGGAAGGATTCCAGGTCGGTAACGTGCTGAACCGCTTCGCTGTGTCCAGCTGGATGCCGTTCAAATACAACCCGGACGGCTCACTCGATCTCTACTTCCAGAACGAGAATCCAGGCAAGGACAAGGAAGCCAACTGGCTTCCGGCGCCGAAGGGAGCCTTCAACCTGACCATGCGCCTCTACGGTCCGAAATCGGAGGCGCTGACCGGAAAGTGGAATCCTCCGCCGATCGAGAGATCGCAGACGACGGTGGGTTTCTCGGCTCAGTAAGCTTCAACCGCACTGACCGCTGCCGAGCGGCCAGACAGCGACCCTGGCAAAGCAATCCGGAGCAAAACAGCTCTGGATTGCTGCCTCGCGGGTGCGGGCGCGCAGCTTACGCCGCGTTGCTGCCTTCCTGGCGGCTTGCCTCGAACAGGAACCAGGTGCGGCGCTCGGTTTCGTCGATGAAGGTTTCGAGCAGGCCCGCGGTGCCGGAGTCCTCCTGGTCGTCGGCCAGCTTGTGTGCCTTGCGCATCGCGGCCGCCATGTGCTTGTTGTCTTCCATCAACTCGCGCAGCATTTCGCGAGGCGGCACATAATCGTCGTCATTGTCCTTGATGGTCTGATGCCTGGCGATATCGCCGATCGACTTCAGCGTCGCGCCGCCAAGCTTGCGCACCCGCTCTGCGAGCTGGTCGGTGGTCGCGAAGATCGCCTCGGACTGCTCGTCCAGCAACAAATGGTAATCATGAAAATGCCGGCCGCTGACGTGCCAATGGAAATTCTTGGTCTTCAGATAGAGCGCGAAGGCGTCAGCCAGAAGCGTGTTGAGCGAGGCCGAGATCGTGTCCACCGCGGCCTGCGGCAGGTCGCTCGGCGTGTCGAGATCGGGCGAGATCTTGTCAGTCTTGGCTTTGCTCACGTTGGACCTTCCTGTTAGGAACCCGTATTTCGGCGCATTGAACATTGGCCGCCGGACCGCTAACGCATCATCAGCCCACCCGTTCCTGAGGCCAGGAACCCCGTTCTGCCGGATACCAAACGCGATGGATGAATGGATCGATTACTACGATTCCACGCATACGATCTATGCGAGCCGACTGCACCGTGACCTGCATTTCCAGATCATCGCGAACGACATCATCGGCTACATCGCTTCGCCGGATGCCGTGGTGCTTGATTATGCCTGCGGCGAGGCGCTGTCGGCGGCGACGGTCGCCAATGCCTGCGCCCAGCTCTATCTGGCGGAGCCGGCGCCCGGCGTACGCGGCCGTCTGGTCGCGCGCTTTGCGCCCGACACCCGAATCCGTGTCCGCTCGCTCGATGATCTGAAGCACATGGACGCGGACTCGATCGACCTCGTGGTGATGAACTCGGTGGCGCAGTACATGACGCCGCAGGAGCTCGATTCCGCGTTCGACGTGATCCACCGCGTGCTGAAGCCCTCCGGCCGGTTCGTGCTCGGCGATATCCTGCGGCCCGAAGTCGGCATGGCGAGGGATGTCGTGGCACTGCTGCGCTTTGCGGCGACCCACGGCTTCCTCCGCGATGCACTGGTCGGGCTGGCTTCAACCGCACTGTCCGACTACCGCCAGCTGCGCACCAGGATCGGACTGCAGCGCTACCGCGAGGACGAGATGATCGCGAAGCTCGGCGCCGCGGGGTTCAGCGCTGCGCGCGCGCCGCGCAACATCGGGCACAATCCGTGGCGGATGACGTTCGTGGCGCACCACTGATCCAGGGTTGCACGACGCGTTAACGTTACCCAGAAGGAAACATAGCGGCGGCTGAAATAATCAGCAATGATCCGCTCGGCCCGGTGGCGGAAGCGTCGACGCGGCAGTGGTGCAACACTGTTTATCCTGGTTCAAATCCAGGCCGGGCCTCCAGCCTTCGCTGCTGACGCAGCTTCGGCTCGGCAAGCCTTCTCGTGGCGAAGGCTGCCGCGGCGTAGCCCGCAGGGCGAAGCCGGGCCGGTAGCCCCCTCCCACATCCCTCGCCCCCACCTGGCCATGCGTCGAACGAGGAATTTCCCCCAGAATCACGGTTGATTGGGCGCTTTTGGGGGTTTCGCGGGTGCGGAAACTGGTCTAAAGACCACCCGCGCGCGAAGGATCGCGCTTCCGGCGCTACAAGATGTAGCGCATGGCTCGAGGGACGCGCGGGAAGCGCGCCCTTTTTTTGTGCCCAAATTCCAGTCCGCGAGAGCTGATGCCCAAAAGAACCGACATCTCCACCATCCTGATCATCGGCGCCGGTCCCATCGTGATCGGCCAGGCCTGCGAGTTCGACTATTCCGGCACGCAGGCCTGCAAGACGCTCAAGGAAGAGGGCTTTCGGATCGTCCTGGTCAATTCCAACCCGGCCACGATCATGACCGACCCGGAGCTGGCGGACGCGACCTATATCGAGCCGATCACACCCGAAATCGTCGCCAAGATCATCGAAAAGGAACGCTACGTCCTGCCCGGCGGCTTCGCGCTGCTGCCGACCATGGGCGGCCAGACCGCGCTGAACTGCGCGCTGTCGCTGCGCAAGCAGGGTACGCTGGAGAAGTTCGACGTCGAGATGATCGGCGCCACCGCCGACGCCATCGACAAGGCCGAAGACCGCCAGCTCTTCCGCGACGCCATGGAGAAGATCGGGCTGCAGACGCCGAGGTCGCGGCTCGCGAATGCGTCGGCGCTGAAGAAGTCCGACCGCGACAAGTACCTCGCCGATCAGGCCAAGCTGTCCGGTCCTGAGCTCGAAGCCTTCGAACGGCAGTGGGAAGGCGGCGAGAACGAGCGGCGCAAGCGCTACCAGCAGCAGGCCTTGGCCGAAGCGCTGATGGCGCTGTCCGACATCGGCCTGCCCGCGATCATCCGCCCCTCCTTCACGCTCGGCGGCACCGGCGGCGGCATCGCCTACAACAAGGAAGAATATCTCGACATCATCGAGCGCGGCCTCGATGCCTCGCCGACCAACGAGGTGCTGATCGAGGAATCCGTTCTCGGCTGGAAAGAGTTCGAGATGGAGGTGGTGCGCGACAAGAAGGACAATTGCATCATCATCTGCTCGATCGAGAACGTCGATCCGATGGGCGTGCACACCGGCGATTCCATCACGGTGGCGCCGGCGCTGACGCTCACCGACAAGGAATACCAGATCATGCGCGATGCATCGATTGCGGTGCTGCGCGAGATCGGGGTCGAGACCGGCGGCTCCAACGTGCAGTTCGGCATCAATCCGGACGACGGCCGCATGGTCGTGATCGAGATGAATCCGCGCGTGTCGCGCTCGTCGGCGCTGGCCTCGAAGGCCACCGGCTTCCCGATCGCCAAGGTCGCGGCCAAGCTTGCGATCGGCTACACGCTCGACGAGATCGCCAACGACATCACCGGCGGCGCGACGCCGGCCTCGTTCGAACCGACGATCGACTACGTCGTCACCAAGATTCCGCGCTTTGCGTTCGAGAAATTCCCCGGCGCCTCCTCCACACTGACCACCTCGATGAAGTCGGTCGGCGAGGTGATGGCGATCGGCCGCACCTTCCAGGAGAGCCTGCAGAAGGCCCTGCGCGGGCTCGAGACCGGGCTGACCGGCCTCGACGAGATCGACATCGAGGGCCTCGGCCGCAGCGACGACAAGAACGCGATCCGCGCCGCGCTCGGCACGCCGACGCCGAACCGCCTGCTGCAGGTCGCGCAGGCGATGCGGCTCGGCTGGTCGAACGAGGATATCTTCAATTCCTGCAAGATCGATCCCTGGTTCCTCGCGGAGCTGCGCGCCATCGTCGAGATGGAAGGCAAGATCCGCAGCAGCGGCCTGCCGACCAATGCGTTCGCGATGCGGATGCTGAAGGCGATGGGCTTCTCCGACGCGCGGCTCGCCGTGCTCACGGAGACCACCGAGGCCGACGTCACCGCCAAGCGCCACGCGCTCGGGGTGCGCCCGGTGTTCAAGCGCATCGACACCTGCGCGGCGGAGTTCGCTTCGCCGACCGCCTACATGTATTCGACCTATGAGCGGCCGTTCGCCGGCGAATTTGCCGACGAGAGCGCGCCGTCGGACCGCAAGAAGGTGATCATCCTCGGCGGCGGGCCGAACCGCATCGGCCAGGGCATCGAGTTCGACTATTGCTGCTGTCATGCCTGCTTTGCGCTCGAGGACGCCGGTTACGAGACCATCATGGTCAACTGCAACCCGGAAACGGTGTCGACCGACTACGACACCGCCGACCGGCTGTATTTCGAGCCACTCACCGCCGAAGACGTGCTGGAGATCATCTCGACCGAGCGCAAGAACGGCACGCTGCACGGCGTGATCGTGCAGTTCGGCGGCCAGACCCCGCTGAAGCTTGCCCGCGCGCTCGAAGCCGCCGAAGTGCCGATCCTCGGCACCTCGCCCGACGCGATCGACCTTGCCGAGGACCGCGACCGCTTCAAGCGCGTGCTCGACAAGCTGCGTCTCAAGCAGCCGAAGAACGGCATCGCCTATTCGGTCGAGCAGGCCCGCCTGGTCGCCGCCGATCTCGACCTGCCGCTGGTGGTGCGTCCGTCCTACGTGCTCGGCGGCCGCGCGATGCAGATCATCCGCGAGGAGAACCAGCTCAACGACTACCTGCTGGGAACGCTGCCTGAGCTGGTGCCCGCCGACGTCAAGGCGCGCTACCCGAACGACAAGACCGGACAGATCAACACCGTGCTCGGCAAGAACCCGCTGCTGTTCGACCGCTATCTGTCCGACGCGACCGAAGTCGACGTCGACTGCCTCTGCGACGGCAAGGACACCTTCATCGTCGGCATCATGGAGCACATCGAGGAAGCCGGCATCCATTCCGGCGACTCCGCCTGCTCGCTGCCGCCGCATTCGCTCGACGCCAGGACCATCGAGGAGCTGGAGCGGCAGACCCGCGAGCTCGCGCTCGGGCTCGACGTGGTCGGCCTGATGAACGTGCAATACGCCATCAAGGACGGCGAGATCTACGTGCTCGAGGTCAACCCGCGCGCATCCCGCACCGTGCCGTTCGTCGCCAAGGTGATCGGCACGCCGGTCGCCAAGATCGCGGCACGGATCATGGCCGGCGAGAAGCTCGCCGACTTCAAGCTGAAGAAGAAGAAGCTCGGCCATGTCGGCGTGAAGGAATCGGTATTCCCGTTCGCGCGCTTCCCCGGCGTCGACACCGTGCTCGGACCGGAGATGCGTTCGACCGGCGAAGTGATGGGCATCGACCGCTCCTTCGAGGTCGCGTTCGCGAAGAGCCAGCTCGGCGGCGGCACGCGCGTGCCGCGTCAGGGTACGGTGTTCGTCTCGGTGCGCGGCGACGACAAGATGCGCATCGCGGATGCGGTGCGGCTGTTGCACTCGCTCGGCTTCAAGGTGATGGCAACTTCGGGCACGCAGCGCTATCTCAGCGACAACGGCGTGCCGACGGAAAAGGTGAACAAGGTGCTCGAAGGCCGTCCGCACATCGTCGACGCCATCACCAATGGCGACGTCCAGCTGGTCTTCAATACCACCGAAGGTCCGCAGGCACTGGCCGACAGCCGCTCGCTGCGGCGGGCTGCCCTCTTGCATAAAGTGCCATATTACACCACTCTTTCGGGCGCGGTGGCGGCCGCACGGGGAATCCGGGCCTATCGGGCCGGGGACCTTGAGGTCCGCACGCTTCAGAGTTACTTTTCCGAAAGCTGACCGCTGCCCGGGCTGAAGGCCCGAAGCGGTCAATTAGCCGAATGGCTGGAACTCACCGCGCGATTGGATGTTGTCACGGCCCTTAGCGGGGCCGAAAATCACTGGGCTTCCGGGCGCGTTGGCGCCCTGATTCCTGCGTTAGCTGAACTGGATATTCGTGCACGGCCGCCGGGCGCGCGCGATGAAGGACGAAGATGATGGATAAGGTTCCGATGACCGCGGGCGGATACGCCGCGCTGACGGACGAGTTGAAGCATCGCCAATCGGTGGATCGTCCGCGCATCATCGAACACATCGCGGAAGCGCGTTCGCACGGCGATCTCTCGGAGAACGCCGAGTATCACGCCGCCAAGGAAGAGCAGTCGCACAACGAGGGCCGCATCGCCGAGCTCGAGGACAAGCTCGCGCGCGCCGACATCATCGACATTTCGAAACTGTCAGGCGACACCATCAAGTTCGGCGCGACCGTGACGCTGATCGATGAGGACACCGAGAAGAAGGCGGTGTGGCAGATCGTCGGCGAAGTCGAGGCCGACGCCAAGAAGGGCCGCATCTCCATCACCTCGCCGCTCGCGCGCGCGCTGATCGGCAAGAAGAAGGGGACCACCGTCGAGGTGATGGCGCCGGGCGGCGCCAAGGCCTACGAGATCACCAAGGTCGAGTGGCGGTAGTTACCTTCACGTGACTGGTGCAGAAAAGCCGCGTCCCGCACGCGGCTTTTTTTATGCCCCGCGTTTCACCCCGGTCTGACAGCAATGTGAGTGGAGAGCCGCTGCACGCCATGCCAGTGAGGCCGTGACATGATTATGCAGTATAATCATGTCGGGGGACGGACGGTGTTCGGGCTGACGATCGCGTCGCAACACGCATCGCTGCGCGTCACCGTGCCGCTGCCGCGTTCTCTCGCAACTGCCATCGCGCGAGGAATGATTCCAGGCGCAAGGTGTTGACATCACACTCTGGTGGCGGACACCGTGTGTTTCTGCATCTTGCAACGTTCCAGTGTGTCAAACAGGGGGTCAATGACAATGGACCAGATGTTCTCCAAGTTTCAGCCGGTGGCGCTCAGCCTGTTCCGGTTCATCACCGGACTGCTGCTGTTTCAGTACGGCGTCGCGAAGATCTTCAAATTTCCGGTGGTCGCGTATTTCGCCAATATCCCGCCGTTGATCCAGGCTGCGGGCTGGCTTGAACTGGTGCTCGGCGCGCTCCTGATGCTCGGCCTGTTCTCGCGGCTGGTCGCGTTCATCCTGTCGGGCGAGATGGCGTTCGCCTATTTCCTCGGCCACATGTTCAAGAACCCGGCCGAGCCGGTGTTCCTGCCGCTGCTCAACAACGGCACCGCGGCGATCCTGTTCTGCTTCGCCTGCCTCTACCTCGCGACCTCGGGTCCGGGCCCGATCAGCGTCGACGCTGCGATGGGGAAAAGGTAGCAGCGCGATCTCACCTCCCCTTGCAAAGGGGAGGTCGGTTTGCGCTGAAAGCGCAAACCGGGTGGGGATCTGTTTCCACGCAAACGCTCTCGCTTGCGGCTTGACCCCGACCCTGCCCTCCCCCTTTTCAGGGGGAGGGAGAAGAAAGCGATCAGCCGAAATGCACGTCGTCCGATTCAAGCGTCGTTGCGCGAAGCAATCACGTCATGGATCGTGTCAGCCGACCGCCTTCAATCCCAGCGGCACCGCGGCCTCGTATTTCGAATTGTGCAGCACCAGTGACGTCCTGACGTTGCGCACGTGCGGCGCCGCCGTCAGGTGGGTGACGAAATCCTGGAACGTCGCCATGTCGGGCGCCACGCATTTGAGGATGAAATCGACTTCGCCCGACAACATCCAGCATTCCCGCACCAGCGGCTCGGCGCGCACGAAATTCTCGAAGGCGCGGAGATCGGCGTCGGCCTGGCTCGACAGATGCACCGAGGCGAACACCGTGACGTCGTAGCCGAGGCGGCGCGGATCGAGCAGGCCGCGGTATCCCTGGATGTAGCCTTCCTCCTCCAGTGCCCGGACCCTGCGAAGGCAGGGCGGCGGCGAGATACCGACGCGTTTGGCCAGTTCCACATTGGTGATTCGGCCATCGGCCTGGATCTCGGCGAGGATTTTGAGGTCGATCTCGTCAAGGTTCTTCGACACGCGACTACAGTTCCCTAGGGTTTGGAAGGCTTGGCAGGTCCGCCGGCAACTCTCATAGCGCAGCCAGCCGGCATTGCGCAATTTTATTGCGCGTGCAGCGCACGATTTCACGAATGTGACTTCAGTTCCGGGGAAAAATCGCTGCCATGGATTGCAAATCTTGCATAGCTTCCCAGATATCCTAGACTTGGATTTGACACTTTTAGCACCGCCGTGACCTGCCTCCGGGGTGCTTCCCACACAAGTCCCCGTCAAAGTCCCCAGAAGAGAGGGATCAGCTAATGCCCGCGCCTGTCCACGCCAAGGTCGTCATCATCGGGTCCGGCCCCGCCGGCTACACCGCAGCGATCTACGCGGCACGCGCGATGCTCGAGCCGGTGCTGATCCAGGGCATCCAGCCGGGCGGGCAGCTCACCATCACCACCGACGTCGAGAACTATCCCGGCTTCGCCGATGTGATCCAGGGCCCCTGGCTGATGGAGCAGATGGAGAAGCAGGCGGCTCATGTCGGCACCAAGATCGTCACCGATCACGTCAACAAGCTGGAACTCAGCCAGCGCCCGTTTCGCCTGACCTGCGATTCCGGCGACGTCTATCTCGCCGAGACCGTGATCCTCGCCACCGGCGCCCAGGCGCGCTGGCTCGGCCTGCCCTCGGAAGCAAAGTTCCAGGGCGGCGGCGTGTCGGCCTGCGCGACCTGCGACGGCTTCTTCTACCGCGGCAAGGACGTCGTAGTGGTCGGCGGCGGCAACACCGCGGTCGAGGAAGCGCTGTACCTGACCAATCACGCTTCCCAGGTCACCATCGTGCATCGCCGCAATCATTTCCGCGCCGAGCGCATCCTGCAGGAGCGACTGTTCAAGAATCCCAAGATCAAGGTGGTGTGGGATTCGGCGATCGACGAGATCTGCGGATCGGAGAACCCGAACAAGGTCACCCATGTGCGGCTGAAGAACGTCAAGACCGGCGCGCTCACGAACCTCAAGACCGACGGCGTCTTCATCGCGATCGGCCATGCGCCGGCGACGGAGCTCGTCAAAGGCCAGATCAAGCTGAAACCGTCGGGCTATGTCGAGGTCGCGCCGAACTCCACCGCGACCTCGATGCCCGGCCTGTTCGCCGCGGGCGACGTGGCGGACGAAACCTTCCGGCAGGCGGTCACCGCCGCCGGCCTCGGCTGCATGGCTGCGCTCGAGGCGGAACGCTTCCTGGCTCTTCGCGCGAGCGATCGCGCAGCGGCGGAATAATCATGGCACGATCTCGCGACGGATTTACGGATATGGATTGGGACAAGCTGAAGGTCTTTCACGCAGCGGCGGAGGCGGGCAGCTTCACGCATGCCGGCGAACAGCTTGGCCTGTCGCAATCGGCGGTCTCCCGCCAGGTCAGCGCGCTGGAGCAGGAGCTCTCGGTGTCGCTATTTCACCGCCACGCCCGCGGCCTGATCCTCACCGAACAGGGCGACCTCCTGTTCCGCACCGCGCATGACGTGTTCATGCAGCTGCAGGCGGCCCGCGCAAAGCTCACCGACAGCCGCGAGCGGCCGAGCGGCGACCTCAAGATCACGACGCCGCCGGCGCTCGGTATCAACTGGCTGATCCCGCGGCTCGACGAGTTCACCGCGCTTTATCCCGACATCCGGATCTCGCTGATCGTCACCGACGAGGATCTCGACCTCTCGATGCGCGAGGCCGACGTCGCGATCCGGACCCGCAAGCCGACCCAGCCGGACCTAATCCAGCGCAAGCTGTTCTCGATCGGCTTCCATGCCTATTGCTCGCCGGAATACATCAAGCGCTTCGGCACGCCGCGCACGCTCGATGATCTCGACTCGCACCGCATCATCATGCTCGGCGACTCGCAGGTGCCGCCGCATCTGCAGAACCGCAGCTGGCTGATCGATGCCGGCCGCAACGGCTCCGGTCCGCGCGAGCCCTACTTCAAGGTCAACAACATCCTTGGCCTCGTGCGCGCCTGCCAGCAGGGCCTCGGCATCGCCGCGCTGCCGGACTATCTGGTCGAACAGAACAACCTCGTGCAGCTGTTCGGCGAGTCCGACTCGATCGCGCTCGACACCTACTTCGTCTATCCGGAAGAGCTGAAGACGGTGGCCCGCGTGCAGGTGTTCCGCGACTTCGTGGTCAGCAAGGCGCAGCGCTGGCCCTCGTGATTAAGCGGCCCTTATAGGGCTGATTTATAGGGATATCCGTGCTGCCCCCGGTCTCCGCATGACTGACATGCGACCTGGATAGTTGCTGCAAGGCGTCGATGGGGATCATAGTGCTTACACGCTGAGCGTTCGCGTCGCGCATATGTCCCCCTCCTCCAGTGGCGCGGAAGTTCAGTAATCCCTCTTGGAAGGTGATTGTGTCGGCCTCACGTGGCCAATACCTTAAGCCGGGCTCACTCGAGCCCGGCTTTTTTTCATCGCCGCGCCTTTTCACCTTCACGTCATGCGCGAAACGCGCCGCACGCGCCGATCAGCATGTGCATTGACAACAACCTCGCAGCGCAGCATCATTATCCCATGATCACGACTTCGTGCGCCGTTCTGTCGTCGAAAAAAGCTCCCCTCCCGGGGACACGAGATCGCGCGCGATAAGATCACCTTCGCATTCAAACCGATCCCGAAACCCCGCCGCCTGGACGGGGTTTTTTGTTGGTCCCGTCTCCGGCCTTGCCTTCTTGAGGAGATGGAACATGACCGATCTACACCAGCAACTGCAGGGCCTCTGGCTGCCCCTGATCACGCCATTCCGTAACGGCGAGCTCGACGCCACCTCGCTGCGGCGTCTCGTACGGCACTACGCCAATGGCCCCGTCGACGGGTTCATTCTCGGCGCAACCTCCGGCGAGGGCATGGCGCTCAGCATGGACGAGCTGGAGGGGCTGGTGAGCGTCGTGCTCGACGAACTGAGTGCCAGCTCCCGCCATTTGCCGGTCTGTCTCGGGCTCTCCGGCGCCTCGACCGCCCGGATGAAGGAAGCGCTGGATGACACGGCCGACTGGCCGATCAACGGCTATCTGATCGCAAGCCCCTATTATACCAGGCCCTCGCAGCGCGGGCTCGTGCAGCACTTCAACGCGCTCGCCGATCACGCGTCGTGGCCGATCGTGCTCTACAACATTCCCTATCGCACGGCGGTGAACCTGACCAACGAGACGCTGCTGGCACTCGCGGACCATCCGAACATCGCCGGCATGAAGGATTGCTGCGCCGACCGCGCGCAGTCGATCGACTTCCTCAACCGCCGGCCGGCCGGCTTCCGCGTGCTGACCGGCGAGGATGCGCAGACATTCGATGCGCTCTCGGACGGCGCCGACGGCGCAATCCTGCTGTCCGCACATCTGGAAACAAACACCTTCGCTGCGATCCGCACGCTGTTGCAGCAGGGCCAGCGCGACGCGGCGCTGGCTGCCTGGCAGAGCGTCGTCGGCCTGACGAGGCTGCTGTTCGCCGAACCGAGCCCCGCGCCGGCCAAGCACTGGCTGTGGCGACAGGGGCTGATCGACAGCCCCGAGGTGCGGCTGCCGATGGTCGCGGTAAGCGAGGATCTCGCAACCTGGCTCGACGCCGAGATGGAACGCCGCGCGCAGCTTCTGCTGCCGGCGTGAATGCCCCGGCCATACTCTGCTCCCTCGCCCCGCTCTTGCGGGGAGAGGGTTGGGGTGAGGGGCCGCTTCCGCAATATCGGAGGGAGATGGATTCGCCGAGAGCCCCCTCACCCGGATCGCATCTTGCGATGCGATCCGACCTCTCCCCGCAAGCGGGGCGAGGTAAGAAAGTTCAATCCAGCTTCACCCGCGAAAGCCGCAGCGCATTGCCGATCACGCTGACCGAGGACAGCGCCATCGCGGCGGCGCCGACCATCGGCGACAGCAGGATGCCGAACAGCGGATACAGCACGCCGGCCGCGATCGGCACGCCGGCGGCGTTGTAGACGAAGGCGAACGCCAGGTTCTGGCGGATGTTGCGCATGGTCGCGACCGACAGCCGCCGCGCGCGGACCAGGCCCATCAGGTCGCCGGTCAAAAGCGTGATGCCGGCGCTCTCGATCGCGACGTCGGTGCCGCCGCCCATCGCGATGCCGACATCGGCAGCGGCGAGCGCCGGCGCGTCATTGACGCCATCGCCTGCCATCGCGACGGTGCGCCCCTCGCCACGCAGCCGTTGCACGACCTCGCTCTTGCGCTCGGGCAGGACGCCGGCCTCGACCTCGTCGATGCCGAGCGTCTTTGCCACCGCCCGCGCGGTGGTCTCATTGTCGCCGGTCAACATCACGATGCGCAGGCCCTCGGCACGCAGCGCCTGCAGCGCGCTGGTCGCGGACGGCTTGACCGGATCGGCAATCGCGATCGCCCCGGCGATACGGCCATCGACCGCGACATAGATCGCCGTCGCGCCGTCCCGCCGCGCGGCCTCGGCCGCCTGGTCGAGCGCTGCCGTCGCGATCTTCAGCTCGGCCATCAGTACCGCGTTGCCGAGCGCAACCTGCCTGCCTTCGACCATGCCGGTCGCGCCCTTGCCGGAGGGCGAGACAAAATTGCTGACGGCGGCGGATGCAAGCTTGCGCTCCCTGGCAGCGGCGATGATCGCCTGCGCCAGCGGATGCTCGCTGCCCTGCTCGACACTGGCGGCCAGCCGCAGCAGATCACTCTCGCCGAAGCCTTCGGCGGCAATAACGCGCACGACCTTCGGCTTGCCCTCGGTGAGCGTGCCGGTCTTGTCGATGACGAGTGTATCGATCGCCTCCATCCGCTCCAGCGCCTGCGCGTCGCGGATCAGGATGCCGGAATGCGCGCCGCGGCCGACACCGACCATGATCGACATCGGCGTCGCCAATCCCAGCGCGCACGGGCAGGCGATGATCAGCACCGTGACGGCGGCGACCAGGGCGAAGGTCAGGCGCGGCTCCGGACCGAACACCGTCCAGGCGATGAAGGCGAGCACGGCGGCGGCGATTACCGCCGGCACGAACCAGCCGGCGACGCGATCGGCGAGCCGCTGGATCGGCGCGCGTGAGCGCTGCGCCTTCGCCACCATGTCGACGATCCGCGACAGCATGGTGTCGCGACCGACCTTCTCGGCGCGCATCACGAGGCCGCCGCTCTGGTTGACCGTGCCGCCGATCACCCTCTCGCCTTCGGCTTTCGTGACCGGCATCGACTCGCCTGTGACCATGGACTCGTCGATGACCGCACTGCCCTCGACGACGACGCCGTCGACCGGCACCTTCTCGCCCGGCCGCACGCGCAGGCGGTCGCCGACCTTGATTGCGTCGATGTCGATATCCTCGTCGCCATGTTCGGTGATGCGCCGCGCAGTCTTGGGCGCGAGGCCGAGCAGCGCGCGGATCGCGCCCGAGGTCTGCGCGCGGGCGCGCAATTCCAGCACCTGGCCGAGCAGCACCAGCACCGTGATCACGGCCGCCGCCTCGAAATACACCGCGACCGCGCCATGCATGTCGCGGAACGCGGGCGGGAACAGCTGCGGCGCCAGCGTCGCGACCACGCTATAGACATAGGCGACGCCGGTGCCCATCGCGATCAGCGTGAACATGTTGAGATTGCGGGTGACGAGCGACTGCCAGCCGCGCACGAAGAACGGCGCACCGGCCCACAGCACGACCGGCGTCGCCAGCACGAACGAGATCCAGTTCGACCAGCCCTGTGGCACCAGATGCATCAGCCCGAGATGGCTGCCCATCTCGAGCACGAACACCGGCAAGGTCAGCGCGAGCCCAATCCAGAATCGCCGCGTCATGTCGATCAGTTCAGGATCCGGTCCGTCGTCGAGCGAGACCTGCTCCGGCTCCAGCGCCATGCCGCAGATCGGGCAGGTGCCGGGGCCGACCTGGCGCACCTCGGGGTGCATCGGGCAGGTGTAGATGGTGCCCGCGGGCGCCGGCGGCTCCTCCTCGCGCGGCTTGAGATACTTCTCAGGGTCGGCCTCGAAGCGCTCGCGGCAGCGGCCGCTGCAGAACAGGTACTCCTCGCCCTTGTAGCTGAAGCGGTGCTTGGCGGTCGCCGGGTTGACCTTCATGCCGCAGACCGGATCGATCGCGAACGCCGCCTCGGCCGGCGTCCGGTCGTGATCATGCTTGCCGCCGCAGCAGGAATGCGCGGCCGCGCCATGGTGGTGATGATCCGCGTGCGAATGGTCGTGCTTTGCGTGTGCCACGAAACTCTTCCCGGCCGCTAACCCGGCCTCTTGATTTGCATACCCTAGGGGGGTATATGAGACCTATGAGAGACGAGGTCAAGACATCCTGCTTAAAACGGCTCAAACGGATCGAAGGTCAGATCCGCGGGTTGGCCGCCATGGTCGAGGACGACCGCTATTGCATCGACGTGGTGACGCAGATCGCGGCCGCGCGCGCGGCACTGCGCCGCGTCGAGGAAGAGGTGCTGCGCGATCATGTGGCACATTGCGTCGAGCATGCGATCTCGTCCGGCGACAAGGCCGACCAGCGGCGCAAGATCGCTGAGCTGATGGACGTGATCGGGCGCGCGGATCGGTGATCTAAGCGCCACCCCCATACTCGATGTCGTCCCTGCGAAAGCAGGGACGACATGACCACAGGACGTGGCGATGGAGCGAGCTGGGGCCACAGCTCGCTTCAACAACGCAACCCTGTGGTTATGGGTCCCGGGTCGCGCTTCGCTTGCCCGGGACGACGTGGGAAAGAGCGCCACCCGCACACTCAGTGTCGTCCCTGCGAAAGCAGGGACCCATAACCACAGGACGTGGGATGGAGCGAGCTGGGGCCACAGCTCGCTTCGACAACGCAACCCTGTGGTTATGGGTCCCGGGTCGCGCTTCGCTTGCCCGGGACGACGTGGGAAAGAGCGCCACCCGCACACTCAGTGTCGTCCCTGCGAAAGCAGGGACCCATAACCACAGGACGTGGGATGGAGCGAGCTGGGGCCACAGCTCGCTTCGACAACGCAACCCTGTGGTTATGGGTCCCGGGTCGCGCTTCGCTTGCCCGGGACGACGTGGGGAGAAAGCGAGGCTCAGTTTGCCGCCGCCGTTGCGCGCAGCTGGCGATCGCCTGCTCAGGTATTGAATCTGAAGTGCATGACGTCGCCGTCGGCGACGACGTACTCCTTGCCTTCAAGCCGCAGCTTGCCGGCGTCGCGCGCGCCGGCTTCGCCGTTGCCGGCGATATAATCGGCATAGGCGATGGTCTCGGCGCGGATGAAGCCCTTCTCGAAATCGGTATGGATCACGCCGGCGGCGGCGGGCGCCTTGGTGCCGCGGTCGATGGTCCAGGCGCGCGCTTCCTTCGGGCCGACGGTGAAATAGGTGATGAGATCGAGCAGCCGGTAGCCGGCGCGGATCAGCCGATCGAGCCCGGCCTCTTCCAGGCCCAGCGTCTCCAGGAAGTCGGTGCGTTCTTCACGCGACAGCGTTGCGATTTCGGATTCGATCTTGGCCGAGATCACGACCGCGACCGCGCCCTCCTCCTTCGCGCGTTCGAACACCGCCTTGGAGAAATTGTTGCCGTCCTTGGCCGAGCCTTCCTCGACGTTGCAGACGTAGAGCACGGGCTTCGAGGTCAGGAGCCCGAGCATGCGGAACGCCCGCTCCTCCTCCGGCTTGCGCTCCAGCGCGCGCGCCGGCTTGCCGTCGCGCAGCAGCACCAGCGCGCGGTTGACGAGTTCGAGCTGCTCCTTGGCTTCCTTGTCGTTGCCCTTGGCCTTCTTCGAGAGGTTGTCGACGCGCTTCTCCAGGCTGTCGAGGTCGGACAGCATCAGCTCGGTCTCGATGGTCTCGATGTCGGCGAGCGGCGCGATCTTGCCCTCGACATGGGTGATGTCGGAATCCTCGAAGCAGCGCACCACATGGGCGATGGCATCGACCTCGCGGATGTTGGCGAGGAACTGGTTGCCGAGGCCTTCGCCCTGCGACGCGCCGCGGACGAGGCCCGCGATGTCGACGAAGGTCAGCCGGGTCGGAATGATCTGCGCGGACTTCGCGACCGCCGCGAGCTTCTCCAGCCGCGGATCGGGCACCGCGACCTCGCCGACATTCGGCTCGATGGTGCAGAACGGATAGTTCGCCGCCTGGGCGGCCGCCGTCTCGGTCAGCGCATTGAACAGCGTCGACTTGCCGACGTTAGGCAGCCCGACGATCCCGCATTTGAATCCCATGTCTTCCTCAATAATCTCTGGTTCGCCATGGCGGGCTCGTGCCGATGACGATTAAGGGAGATCAGGCCGGCTTCTCGCCGCCGTTCTCACCCTTGTCGAAAAATCCCTTGGACTGCATCGTCAGATGCACCTTGTTGGCGAACGACGCGTCATGCCCCGCGGCCAGCAGGCCGGCATTGTCGGCGACGGCCTGGCACAAGGCCTCCACCCACGCCCGGTCGCTCTTGGCGAAGTCCGACAGCACGTGGCTGTGCACGAGCTCCTTGACGCCGGGATGACCGATCCCGAGCCGCACCCGCCGATACTCGTTGCCGATATGCGCGGAGATCGAGCGCAGGCCGTTGTGGCCGGCGATCCCGCCGCCGATCTTGACCCGCACCTTGGCGGGCGGCAGTTCGAGCTCGTCCTGGAACACGGTGATGTCGGAGGGCGCGAGCTTGAAGAAGTTCGCCGCTTCCTGCACCGCGCGCCCGGATTCGTTCATGTAGGTGGCCGGCTTCAGCAGCACGACCTTCTCACGATCGACCACGCCCTCGGAGGTCTCGCCCTGAAAGCGACGGCGCCATGGTGCGAAACCATGACGCCGTGCAATCTCATCGACCGCCAGGAAACCGATATTGTGTCGGTTGCTGGCGTATTTCGCGCCGGGATTACCGAGACCGACAAAAAGGCGCATGGCGCGGCATCCCGCGTCGGCGCGCCATCAGACGATCGCGCGCCGACCTGATCGATTACTTCTTCTTGTCGCCACCGGCGGGAGCCTTGGCACCCGCGGCCGGAGCCGCAGCACCCGCAGCCGGAGCCGCCGCAGCGGCCGGAGCTGCAGCACCCGCGGCCGGAGCAGCGCCACCGGCAGCCGCCGCAGCCGCGGCCTTCTGCTCTTCAGCGTAGCCGGACGGCGGCACGATGGTGACCAGCGTCGCGTCCTCGCGGGTCAGCGACTTCACGCCCGTGGGCAGCTTGACGTCGGAGAGATGCAGCGAGTAGCTGATCTCCAGCGCGCCGACGTCGGCCTCGATGTATTGCGGAATGTTGTCGACCGAGCACTCGAGATCGAGCGCGTGGGTGACGATGTTCACGGTGCCGCCGCGCTTGACGCCCGGCGAACTTTCACCGTTCACGATGTGAAGCGGCACGCTGACGCGGATGGTGGCGCCTTCGCCGAGCCGCATGAAGTCGACATGGAGCGGGAAGTCCTTCACCGGATCGAGGTGGTAGTCGCGCGGAATCACGCGATGCTTCTTGCCCTCGATATCGATGTCGAACAGCGTGGTGAGGAACCGGCCCGCCAGGATGCGCTGGCGCAGTTCACGATCGTCGACCGAGATGGTCACCGGGGGCTGGTTGTCTCCGTAGATCACTCCGGGAACTCTCCCGGCGCGACGCTCTGCCCGGGCGGCCCCCTTGCCGCTCTTCGGACGCGCGGTCGCCTTCAATTCCTTGACGGTCGCCATAGCGTTAAGTCCTTGTATTTAAAAAGTTAAAGGCCGCAACGCGGCCCATGCTCAGGTCCACAGCAAGCCTCCAGGGGTGCGGGGGCCGCGGACGTGGCGGGCTTTTAGCCCCAAAGGGCCGAAATGACAAGGAAATGAAGGGATTTTTCTTGGGTTACCGAGGGAGGATCGTAGCCCGGATGGAGCGAAGCGCAATCCGGGGCCGGCCCCGCGGAGGCAGTGGTCCCGGATTTCGCTTCGCTCCATCCGGGGTACATGCCGTTTCAGCCCGCCGAGCCGCCGAGCTTGGCCTCCAGCGCCGCGATCCGGGCCTTCAGCGTCTCGTTCTCCTCGCGCGCCAGGCGGGCCATGTCCTTGACCGCGTCGAATTCCTCGCGCTTGACCACGTCGAGGTCGCGCAGGATACGTTCCGCCTGGTTGCGCATGACCGTGTCGACCTCGCGCTTGACGCCCTGGGCGGCGCCCGCGGCATCATTCATCAGACGGCCGATCTCATCGAAAAACCGGTTGCTGGTCTGGGTCATCTCGCAAAACTCTCCGCGTTCACTGGCCTCGCGCCAAAGACAATGGCGATCTCAGCCATCCGGTTCAAGTCCGCCGCGAATGGCAGGCCTCCCGAGGCTTGCCTTGTCATGCTCCGGTTTCCTTGCAATCGTATGAACTCACAACAGAAATCGCACACATAACGCGAGCAGAAACGCCATGATCGAAGAGACCGTCGAGATCCCGACCAAGGACGGCAAGACCACCACCTTCATCACCCATCCCGAGCGCGGCGGCCCCTTCCCTGTCGTCATCTTCTACATGGACGCGCCGGCGATCCGCGAGGAGCTGCGCGACATGGCGCGCCGGCTCGGCACGTCAGGCTATTATGTGATGCTGCCCAATATGTATTACCGCGCCGGCGTGATGGAGCTCGGCCCGATCAATCCCGATCCGGAATCGCCCGAGCGCAAGCGCATGTTCGAGCTGATGCACTCGCTCAACATTCCGCTGGTGATGGAAGACACCAAAGGCCTGCTCGCCTATGCCGAGACGCAGAGGGCGGCGAACACCAGGATCATCGGCACCGTCGGCTATTGCATGAGCGGCCGCTACGCGGTGAACGCGGCGACGCATTTCGGCGATCGCGTCAAGGCCGCCGCCTCGGTCTACGGCACGCATCTGGCGACCGACCAGCCCGACAGTCCGCATCTTGCCGCGCAAAAGACAAAGGCCGAACTCTATTTCGCCTGCGCCGAGACCGATATCTACGCGCCACAGGACATCATCGAGCAGGTGAAGGCCGGCATGAAGGGATCGAACAACGAGGTGGAGATCTATCCCGGCACGCATCACGGCTTTGCGTTCCCGAAGCGCCCGGTCTATGACCGCGACGCCGCTGAACGCCATTGGGAGCGGCTGCTGGCGCTTTACCGCCGCAACCTCGTGAGCTGAGCCTCAAGACGCACGATGCCGTTCCTGCTGATCGACTTTCCGGTGTTCAATCCCGTCGCGCTCTCGCTCGGGCCGATCGTGATCCGCTGGTATGCGCTGGCCTACATCGTCGGCATCGTGCTGGGCTGGATCTACGCCCGCTCGCTGATCAAGAAGGACCGGCTGTGGGGCGGCCCGGCGCCGATCACGCTGCCGCAGCTCGACGATTTCATCCTCTGGGTCACCATCGGCATCATCGTCGGCGGCCGCACCGGCTATGTGCTGTTCTACAATTTGTCCTTCTTCATCGCGCATCCGGCCGAAATCCTGGAATTGTGGAAGGGCGGCATGTCGTTCCACGGCGGCTTCCTCGGCTGCGTCGCGGCGGTGATGCTGTTTGCCCGCCGCAACAACATCCCGATCCTGTCGCTCGGCGACATCACCACCGCGGTCGCGCCGATCGGGCTGTTCCTCGGCCGGCTCGCCAATTTCATCAACAGCGAATTGTGGGGCCGTCACGCCGATCCGAGCCTGCCCTGGGCCATGATCTTCCCCAATGGCGGGCCGCTGCCGCGGCATCCGAGCCAGCTCTACGAGGCCGGGCTTGAAGGCATCGTGCTGTTTGCGGCGCTGGCCGTCATGATCCGGATGGGGGCGCTCAAGCGTCCCGGCCTGATCCTCGGCAGTTTCATTGCGATCTACGGCGTTGCCCGAATCATCGGCGAGCACTTCAGGGAGCCCGACCCGCAGCTCGGCTTCCTGTGGGGCGGATTAACCATGGGCATGCTGCTGTCGGTGCCAATGATCATCGTTGGCGTTATCCTCATCACGGCCGCCGTCCGCCGCAGGGCGGGCGGTCCGGCGCCGAGTTCAACCTGAACAAGTTCAATCCAAAGCAAGTGCAATCCAAGGAAGGCCGTGAGCGAACCCTCCCCGCTGCTGGATGAGATCAGGAAGCTGATCAAGCTGTCCGGGCCGATGCCGGTCTGGCGCTACATGGAATTGTGCCTGATGCATCCGCGGTACGGCTACTATTTGTCGCGCGATCCGCTCGGCCGCGAGGGCGATTTCACCACATCGCCCGAGGTCAGCCAGATGTTCGGCGAACTGCTTGGGCTGTGGAGCGCCTCGGTCTGGCGCGCGATCGGCTCGCCGGAGACGCTCCGCCTGATCGAGCTCGGCCCCGGCCGCGGCACCATGATGGCGGACGCGCTGCGCGCGCTTCGCGTGCTGCCGCCGCTCTACCAGTCGCTCAGCATCCACCTCGTCGAGGTCAATCCGGTGCTGCGCGAGAAGCAGTACGCGACGCTGACGGGCGTGCGCGATATCACCTGGCACGACAGCATCGACGACGTGCCCGAGGGACCGGCGGTGATCCTCGCCAACGAATATTTCGACGTGCTGCCGATCCACCAGATGGTCCGGCGCGAGACCGGCTGGCACGAGCGCACGGTCGGGATGGATGCCAACGGCAACCTGTATTTCGCTCCCGCCACCGAGCCGACACCGCATTTCGAGGTGCTGCTGCCGCCTTTGGTGCGCGCCGCCCCGCTCGGCGCGGTGTTCGAATGGCGGCCCGACAACGAGATCATGAAGCTCGCGACGCGGCTGCGCGACCAGGACGGCGCCGCGCTGATCATCGATTACGGCCATCTGCGCAGCGACGCCGGCGACACCTTCCAGGCGATCGCGCGCCACAGCTTCGCCGACCCGCTGAAGAACCCGGGACAGGCCGATGTGACTGCGCATGTCGATTTCCAGGCCCTGGCGCGGGCCGCCGAGGATGTCGGCGCGCGCGTCCACGGACCGGCGACGCAGGGCGACTTCCTCAAGCGCCTCGGCGTCGAGGCCCGCGCCGCCGGGCTGATGGCGAAAGCAAGCCCCGAAGTCTCCGCCGACATTGCCGGCGCGCTGAAGCGGCTGACCGATTCCGGGCGCGGCGGGATGGGCTCGATGTTCAAGGTCATGGCCATCTCCGACCCGCGCCTCACCTCGATCGCCGGATTGAGCGATCAGCCTGACGAGACCGAACAATGACATTGGGATCACCGCTGCTGTCGGCCATTCCGGGCCTGCGCCATGCCTTCTTCTCGCGCGAGGGCGGCGTGTCGGAGGGCATCTATGCCGCGCTGAATGGCGGGCTCGGCTCGCGCGACGATCCGGCCAAGGTCGCGGAAAACCGGCGGCGGATGGCGGCGCAGCTCGGCGTGCCGCTCGATCACCTCGTCAGCGTGCATCAGGTTCACTCGCCTGACGTCGTGGTCGTGACCGGTCCATGGAATGGCGCCGTGCGCCCGAAGGCGGACGCGCTCGTCACCCGCACCGAGGGCCTTGCGATTTCGGTCACGACGGCCGACTGCGGCCCGATCCTGTTCGTCGATCCCAATGCACGGGTGATCGGCGCGGCGCATGCCGGCTGGAAGGGCGCGCTGACTGGCGTGCTGGAATCGACCATCGACGCGATGGAGAAGCTCGGCGCCGAGCGCGGCGGCATCGTCGCCGCCATCGGCCCGCTGATCCGCAAGGAGTCCTACGAGGTCGGCAACGAATTCGTCGAACGCTTCATCGAGGCCGATGCGGAGAACGGCATGTTCTTCATGCCCGCCGAACGCGACGGACACGCGATGTTCGATCTTGCCGGCTTCATCCGCATGCGGCTGGAAAATGCCGGCGTGCTGATGATCGACGATCTCGGCATCGACACCTATTCCGACGAGCGCTGCTTCAGCTACCGCCGCTCCGTGCATCGCAAGGAATCCGATTACGGCCGGCTCGTTCACGCCATCGCGCTGGAAAGCTGACACCGGGGGTCCTCCTCATTTTTGTGCGACAAGCGTCTTGACTCTCCACCTGCTGGAGACCGGACAAGCGGCGCATGACACAACGCACCTACAGCATCGGCGAGGCGGCGCGGCTCAGCGGAATCTCCGTCCGCAAGCTCCGCTTCTATTCGGACCAGGGGTTGCTGCCGCCGGCCGGCCGCACCGCGAGCGGCTATCGCGTCTTCACCGACGACGAACTGGTTCGCCTCGACCTGATCCGCTGCCTGCGCGATGCGGGGCTCGGTCTCGACGCGATCCGCGAGGTCCTGACCAAGGAGCTCTCGCTGGTCGAGGCGCTGCAGCTTCGCCTCGAGACGCTGGAAGCGGAGATCGCGGCGCAGCGCCGCGTCGCCTCGGCCCTGCGGGCTGCGTTGCGTTCACCGCAACTCACCGAAGCAGACCTGAGGAGATTCCTGACCATGACGCAGCTATCCCGCACCGAGCGCCGCAACGTCGTCGAACGCTTCTTCGAGAAGGTGTCCGACGGCATCAACATCGACCGGAAATGGATCCGGCAGATGATCGAGACCAGCGTGCCCGAATTGCCCGACGAGCCGACGCCCGAGCAGTGCGATGCCTGGATCGAGCTTTCGGAGATGCTCAACGACCCTTCCCTCGTCGCCAACATCCGCGCCAACGCGGAGGACGTCTGGAATCACCACGTGCTGGATCTCGCCGCCTGGCAAGCGGCCAACGAAACCGTGCTGGCGAGAGCCAGGGAGATCATCGCGCGCGACCTCGGCCCGGCGTCGGAGGCGGGCCAAGCGCTGGCGCGCGACTGGCTGGAAACATCGGCGCGATTGCTGAAGCGAAAACCTGATCCGGAATTCCGCAACTGGATTCGCGGTAAATATGCCCTGCACGACGCCCGTGCCGCGCGCTATTGGGAGCTCGTCGCCATCATGCGCGGGCAATCGCCGGACGCGAGCCCGAACCGCGAATGGGCCTGGATCACCGAGGCCATGCGGCACCATCTCTCTGACTGAGCAGGGAAATCCGAAACCTCGCGGCGCGCCGCCCGGATCGGTTAAGGGCTGTGGCCGTCCTGCCCTAGACGTTAAGCCGTTTTAACGATATCGCAGGACGCAATGAGGGAAGCGTCGAACCGCCAGTTTCAAACTGGGACAGCCGCGCGCGCCGCGATCGCAGGCACGTGGCTCGCGATCGCGTGCGCGCTTGGCGGCTGCGCGGCCGGCGGCAACGTGGCCGACTCCTACGCCATGGCCACGCCGGCAAGCAGCGGCGCAACGGTTGCGTTCGAATCGATCGACGGCCCGCCGCCCCAGGTGTTCGACCGCATGGTCGGCGTGCTCGACAGCGAGTCCAAGCTGCGCAGCCTGTCGATCGTGTCGCGCCAGGGCGCTGCCGCCTATCGCGTGCGCAGCTATCTGTCGGCGCAGGTGGTGCGCGGCCGCACCATGATCTCGTGGGTGTGGGACGTCTACGACAGCGACCAGCAACGCGCGCTGCGGCTCTCCGGCGAGGAGCCCGCCGGCAAGGCCGGCCGCGACGCCTGGGCCGCCGCCGACGACCTGGTGCTGCGCAAGATCGCCCAGGCCGGCTTCAGCGGCCTCTCCAGCATGCTCAATGGCGGCCCGGCGGACAGCCCCGCACCCGCCCCGGCACCGGACCTCCGCGGGCCCACGGTGGCAAGCGCCCCGACCCCCGCCGCGGCCGAGACCGTGGCGCTCGGCTATTCCGCCGACTAAACCCCGTTATCTCCCGGGGAAATAGGTTTTTTGCCCAGGAAAAACGGCGGCCAAGGCCGGCTAATGGGTTGCCATCGGAGGCGCCTGCCTGATATTCCCTCGCGCACCGAAAACCCGCCGGTTCTGTAAGGACTTGAGATGCTGAACGTCGTATCCAGCAAGGCGCGGGGGGAAGCATCGATGTCGGCAAAGAACGGATCAATCAAACTCGTCGCCGGCAACTCCAATCCTGCGCTGGCGCAGGACATCGCCAAGGGACTTGGCATCGAACTGACCAAGGCCGTGGTCCGGCGCTTCGCCGACATGGAGATCTTCGTCGAGATCCAGGAGAATGTCCGCGGCTCGGACATGTTCATCCTGCAGTCGACGTCGTTTCCGGCCAACGACAATCTGATGGAACTGTTGATCATCACCGACGCGCTGCGCCGTTCCTCGGCGCGCCGCATCACCGCGGTGGTGCCCTATTTCGGCTACGCCAGGCAGGATCGCAGGTCCGGCTCGCGTACGCCGATCTCGGCCAAGCTCGTCGCCAACCTGATCTCGCACGCCGGCGTCGACCGCGTCATGACGCTCGACCTGCATGCCGGCCAGATCCAGGGCTTCTTCGACATCCCGACCGACAACCTGTTCGCGGCGCCCCTGATGGTGCGCGACATCAAAGAGAAGTTCGACCTCGCCAAGGTGATGGTGGTGTCGCCCGACGTCGGCGGCGTGGCGCGTGCCCGCGGCCTCGCCAAGCGCATCAACACCCCGCTTGCCATCGTCGACAAGCGCCGCGAGCGCCCGGGTGAGTCCGAGGTGATGAACGTGATCGGCGACGTCGCCGGCTACAACTGCATCCTGGTCGACGACATCGTCGATTCCGGCGGCACGCTGGTGAATGCCGCCGAAGCGCTGATCGCGCACGGCGCCAAGGAGGTCTCGGCCTACATCACGCACGGCGTGCTGTCCGGCGGCGCCGCCGCGCGCATCGCCTCGTCGCGGCTGAAGGAACTGGTCATCACCGACTCGATCCTGCCGACCGAGGCCGTCAACAAGGCGCCGAACATCCGCCAGATCTCGATCGCCGGCCTGATCGCCGAAGCGATCGGCCGCACCGCGGCGGAAGAGTCGGTCTCGAGCCTGTTCGATTAAATCGATATTTGCTGTCGTCCCTGCGAAAGCAGGGGCCCATAACCGCAGGCCGTTGTTGTTGCGAAGGCTGTGGCTCCAGCGTTGTAAATCAAAGTCGGATCGTAGCCATGTCGTTCTGTGAGCCAAGGAGTTGCCAGACATATTTGTCTTCCTAAGACCGCTTGGCCTCCCCGACCTATGTGAGCCAAGGAGTTGCCAGACATATTTGTCTTCCTAAGACCGCTTGGCCTCCGACTTGACGTAAGACGAGCGATCGCTGGCCAGGAACAGGGTCGCGTCCGCCATGTCCTGCGGTGCGCCGATCCGGCGCATCGGCACCACGGCGGTGCGCCGCTCGGTGACCCCTGGCGTGTCGTAGAAGGCTTGGCTCATCGGCGTCACGACAAGGCCGGGGCTCACCACATTGCTGCGAATGCCATGCGGCCCCCATTCCGCCGCGAGTTGCTGCGAGAGCATCACGACGCCAGCCTTGCTGACGCTGTAGGCGCCGCTCTGCCCCTGCGCATTGCTGGCGGCGATCGAAGCGACGTGGATGAGGCTGCCGCGTCCGGCCTTGCGCATCTGGCGGCCGAACGCCTGCGCGCAGATGAAATAGCCGGTGAGATTGACCGCCAGCACCGCATTCCATTCCGCGAGCGCGAGCGTATCGAGCCCGCCCGGGCGCAGCACCGCCGCGGTGTTGACGAGGATGTCGCAAGCGCCAAGCGTGCGCGCGACGGCGTCGGCGACAGCGGCGACATTGTCCTCGCTGGTCGTATCGCAGCTCGCGACGAGATGACCGTCACCGAACTCGCGAAGCTTTGCCTTGGTCTCCGCAAGGGAGCGCTCGTCGCGATCGAGCGCGGCGACCCTGGCGCCGGCGCGCGCGAAGCTGACCGCGGTGGCGCGGCCAATGCCGCCGCCTCCGCCGGTAACGACGGCAACGCGGCCCGACAGGCCGAGCCAGTCAGAGGAATGTTGTACGGTCATGGGCGCCTCACGCGCATTTTGGTTTTATGCCGCAAGCATAACCGAACGCGCCGCAGGCGAGAGCGATCCCGGCACGCATGCCGGAATCGCTTTTCCGCCGATGCTAACCGGGAATCCCCGCTGCGACCTGGCCGCGCAGCCGCTCGAGGCTGAGCAGCGTATTGGCACAGGCTTCCGCGACCTCGATCCCCTTGATGACGAAATGCTTGCGGAAGAACTCGTAATGCACCTCGGTTTCGTGGAATTGCTGCGGCGTCAGCACCGCCGAGAACACCGGCACCTCGGTGCGCAACTGCACATCCATCAGCGCCTTGATCACGGTGTCGGCGACGAATTCGTGGCGGTAGATGCCGCCATCGACGACGAGCCCGGCCGCGACGATCGCGGTGTAGCGGCGGGTCTTCGCCAGCAGCTGCGCGTGCAGCGGGATCTCGAACGAGCCCGGCACCTCGAACACGTCGACATTGGTGATGTGACGCGCCTCGATCTCCTTCAGAAAGGAGATGCGGCATTCTTCCACCACGTCGCGATGCCAGGACGACTGCACGAAGGCAACGCGCTGCGGCTTTGCGAAGTGCGGATGCTCCGGCGCCGGCGGAATGGCCGGCGCATCGGGAGCACTTTCTGCCTGGGAGGTTTGGACTTGAGAAGCTTGAACGTCTTGGTCTTGCAACATCTGATTCATGGCTTTCCTCTTTCAGGACCAGAATCAGGGCACACGGACAACGACACGAGCCAACGCGAAAATCGCGTTGGCCGCCGCAACCGTTCTCTTTCATCCGGACTGTAACCGTCGGCTTCGGAATTGCACCGAATCTGCTGACCCTTCCCCCGGCTTCGCGGAGGAAGGCGCTCGCGGGCTTGGGCTCGTCACCCTTACCGCCGGTGGGGATTTTCACCCCGCCCTGAGAACTCGGCACGCCCGGGATGGACGTGCCTGAGGCGAAATATGACCAAAGCGCGACAGCCGGGCAAGGCCTTTGGCATGGGGAAACGGCATGTCCCCATGAGCGCGTTGCGGCTCTGCGAGGTTGATGTGAGGGCCCGACCACTGATTCACAGGCGCGGCGAAGCGCCGGCAAATGGTTAACAAAGCGTTACGCGAACGCTTAGATTCCGATTTGTTCTCAAAATCACAGATGTGGCGGAGATCAGCTGTGGACGATGCGCGCTTTGGCTGTGGACGGACTCGGCGTGCGGTTGCGCGGATTCCGCAAATCACATCACTTCATCGGCGTCAGGTCCAGGGGCATCCGGAAGCCCGGTCAAGGAACTGCACTCGGCCACGACGCAGTATGTCGCAAGTGCCGGCTTCCGTGTGCGTATCAAGCGATCATAAGAACAAGGTCCGAGACGGCATGTCCCTCCTCGAAAGCATTATCGATTCCCGGAACAACCCGCTTGCGGTGGTCGAGGATATCGCCACCGACAACAACTGGGCGTTCGAGCGTTCCGGCGAAGACGAGGTGACGATCGTCTCCAAGGGAGACTGGATCGATTATCAGCTCTCGTTCACCTGGATGGGCGAGATCGAGGCGCTGCATCTCGCCTGCGCCTTCGACATGAAGATGCCGCAGGCGCGCCGCGCCGAAGTGCAGCGGCTGGTCGCCGCGATCAACGAACAATTATGGGTCGGCCATTTCGATCTGTGGACCCACACCGGCATGGTGATGCACCGTCAGGCGCTGGTGCTGCCCGGCGGCCTCACCGCCTCCACCGCGCAGTGCGAGGCCATGGTGGTCAACGCGATCCACGCCTGCGAGCGCTACTATCCAGCGTTCCAGTTTGTGGTGTGGGCCGGCAAGTCGACCGCCGAGGCAATGGCCGCGGCGATGTTCGATACCGAGGGCGAGGCGTAACGGTTTCGCTCCAGCAATCCACACCCTCAGTGTCGTCCCGGCGAAGGCCGGGACCCATACTCCGCGGCCGCGGGGCTTACGCAAACTGCTTGTGGCTGATCGCTCGTCTCACTAGAACCGCCTGTGGTTATGGGTCCCGGCTCAAGGCCGGGACGACACCGGGTTTGTGGAGACGCCTGTGAACACGAGCAGCGCACTTAAGAACACCACCGGCACCATCGCGCTTGCGGGCGCGGGCAAGATGGGCGGCGCCATGCTGACCGGCTGGCTCGCGCAGGGCCTCGCACCCGACCGCGTCGCGGTGATCGATCCGCATCTCTCGCCGGAAATTTCCGCGCTTGCCGCAAAGGGCGTGCGGCTCAATCCGCAAGCGAAGGATCTCGGCACGGTCGACACGCTTGTCGTCGCGGTGAAGCCGCAATCATTCCGCGACGCCGGTGCGGCGCTGAAATCCTTCGTCGGTCCCTCGACACTCGTCGTCTCGATCATGGCCGGCACGACCATGTCAGCGCTGGAAGAGGTTGTCGGCGGCGCGGTGGTGCGCGCGATGCCGAACACGCCGGCAGCGATCGGCCGCGGCATCACCGTTGCCGTACCGTCGAAGCGCGTCACCGCCGCGCAACGCGCGATGACCGATGCGCTGCTGAAAGCGACCGGGCTCGTCGAATGGGTCGACGATGAGAGCCTGATGGACGCGGTGACCGCGGTGTCCGGCTCGGGCCCCGCCTATGTGTTCCTGCTCGCCGAGGAGCTCGCGCGTGCCGGCGTTGCGGCCGGCCTGCCCGAGCAGCTTGCGACCACGCTGGCGCGTGCGACCGTCGCGGGCTCCGGCGAATTGCTGCATCGCTCGGATCTGCCATCCGCGACCCTGCGGCAGAACGTCACCTCGCCCGGCGGCACCACCGCTGCCGCACTGGAGGTGCTGATGGCCAATGACGGCATGCAGCCACTGATGACCCGCGCGATTGCCGCGGCAACACGGCGCTCAAGGGAATTGGCGAAGTAGTCTTTCGCCGACTCATTATTCGTTCCCCGTCACCCTGAGGCGCGAGCGGAGCGAGCCTCGAAGGGTGCACGGCCCGCGGCCCATCCTTCGAGACGCGCAAGGGCGCGCACCTCAGGATGACGTCTGAACAAGTGGCAAGAGTCGTAGGTTGGGCAAAGCGCAGCGTGACCACCATCGCGAACACGCCGTGAACGGTGGGCAGGGCGCAAGCGCGCCTTTGTCCACCCTACTCAGTGCCCGACGTTCCCGCCAGCCGCTTGTTAAAACTCTCGACATTGATCAGACCGCGGGCGTGGCGGCCCTCGCCGAGCTTGCGCGTGCCCTCAAAGGCTTCCACCTCGAAGCGGATCACGCGGCGCTCGACCGCGACCACCTTCGCGGTGGTCCGCACGGTGGCGCCGACCAGCGCGGCGGCGAGATGGCGGATATCGACCTCGGTGCCGACCGTGACCCAGCCGGGCCGCAACGCGGCGCGGATGGCGTCGCCCGACGCCATCTCCATCTCGAGGATCATCATCGGCGTCGCATAGACCATCGGCATGCCGGGCACGAAATTCCCGACGGTGCGCTCCGGCGGCACCACGAGCGTGCGCTCGGCGCTCATGCCGACCTTGATGAAGTCGCGTGCGTCCATGTGGCCTCAAGACAGGTGTCGTCCCGGCCTTGAGCCGGCAACTGTTATGTTGGTTTGGTCTGTAGGTACGGCTTTCGGTCTCGCATCATGGCATTGAGGACCGTGAGCAGCTTCCTGGCGACGGCGAT